>NZ_JBQPDO010000015.1:0-73598 GCF_052220525.1 Micrococcus sp. TCR-5 | reverse complement strand
GCCCAGGGAGAAGCCGGCCTTCAGGACCTGCCCAGCCGGCCGCACCGTTCACCTGCGTGGGTGAACCACTACAACTACCATCGGCCTCATACCTCCTGCGGAGACGCTCCTCCGGCCTCACTGGCACCGACCCGAGTCAACAACGTCATGCCCTCCTACAACTAGGGTGGGGCGGGAACCGGACCGCGCTCGCGGCCGTCCGACGACGCTAGGAGCACACCCCATGACGCACCACACCGAAGAGACCCTCGTCCTCATCAAGCCGGACGGGGTGGCCCGCAACCTGGTCGGCGAGATCCTCGCGCGCATCGAGCGCAAGGGCTACGTGATCGCCGATCTGAAGATGCTCACGCCCACCCGCGCCATGCTGGAGCGCCACTACGAGGAGCACCAGGGCAAGCCGTTCTTCGAGCCGCTGGTCGCGTTCATGGCCTCCGGCCCCGTGGTGGCCGCGCGCGTCACGGGCGATTCGGTGATCGAGGGCTTCCGCTCGCTGGCCGGCAAGACCGATCCCACCGTGGCCGCCCCGGGCACCATCCGCGGCGACCTGGGCCGGGACTGGGGCGAGGCCGTCCAGAAGAACCTCGTCCACGGTTCGGACTCGACCCTCTCGGCCGAGCGCGAGCTCGCGATCTGGTTCGGCTGAGCCCGTTCCGGGCCCGCACGACGGCGGCCGGTCACCCTGGTGGGGTGACCGGCCGCCGTCGTCGCGTCCGGTGGGGGAGCGCGGGCTCAGTCGATCCCGATGACCCCGAGGCCCAGTTCCAGCAGGATCGAGGCGAACACCAGGACGTAGAGGAGCACGATCACGGGCCAGGCCAGCTCCCGGGCGAGTCGGACGAGGCCGGCCGGGGCCGGCAGCGTGCCGGTCTGCAGGTTCCGGGACGTCACGAGCACGAGCTGGGCGATGACCATGGCCCACACGATCATGCAGTAGAGGCAGAGCGTGCCGATGCTGTAGACGGCCGAGTACCAGAGCCACACGCAGAATGCGAAGCCCGCCAGGATCCCCGCGTTCATCAGCAGCCAGTACCAGCGGGCGAAGCGGGCGCCGGCGAGCAGGGACACCGCCACGGTGATGAGCACGGAGAACGCGACCACGCCGATGTACGTGTTCGGGAAGCCGAAGGTGTGGGCCTGCCACGACTGCATCACCTGGCCGCAGGACACCCACGGGTTGAGGTCGCAGGACGTGCGGTGCGTCGGGTCAGCGGTGAGGAGGGCGCGCTCGACGATGATGATGATCGTGGCCGTCAGCGCCACGAGCGAGGTGATCAGGAGCAGCGCCGCCGTGCCCGCGGGCCGGGCGTACCAGGTGAGCCGGGCCTCCTCGGCGGGGACGTCGTCGGCAGGGGAGAGGCGGACGTCGTCCGTCAGCGGGGTCGCAGGCATGGACACGATTCTAGGCGCGCGCCCGGGGCGGATGTGAGACAATCGGCCCTGGCCGTCCCGTGGCCACACCGCGGGGCAGCCCGCTGCGCGCCCGACGTCGGGCCGCCGCCGAGGCGCCCCCGCGTCGAGCATCGTGCGGGAGGTGGACGCCGGGCCCCGCCCGTGTGCGTCCGTGCGCCGGCCGGCGGACGGCACGTGACGCCCAGGCCCCGATCTCGAGGGCGCAGCGGTTCCGCGCCGGCCCCTGACGGTCGACGCGGTCCACCCGATGACTTCTCGGAGTCCGCCTCCCGGCGCACCCGTGGCGCACGGCGCCCGGGGCAACGCGGCCGGCGGCGGACGCGGACACGCCGGGCGGCGGCGAGTGTGGCGTCGTCGGTCGGCGGGAGGTGCTGCCATGGCGGCCAACAACGAGGACACGACCCGCGCAGACGAACGCGCGGAGGAGACGGCCGGGCAGGCCGTGACGCAGACCGCGGCGGACACCGCCGCCGCGGACCCGGCCGAGGAGCCGAGCGCGCCGACGCTGCAGGTCGACCCGACCGACCCGTTCGCCGTGCCGGCGAACCTGATCGAGGTCCTGCGCACCGAGACCACGTCCCGGCAGCGCTCCGAGGACGAGGACGCCGGAGAGTCCGAGGACCGGGCCGAGGGCGCCGTGGTCTCCCGCCGGCGCCGCCGACGCCGCCGCGGCGAGGTGGACATGGAGCTCGACGGCGGCGAGGCCGGCGATCCCGAGCACACCGTCACCCGCGTGCGCGCGCCGCGCCAGGCCGTGAGCACCGCCTCGGACACCGTCCAGAGCGTCAAGGGCTCCACCCGGCTCGAGGCGAAGCGCCAGCGCCGCCGCGACTCCCGCTCGGGCGGGCGTCGCCGCACCGTGATCACCGAGGCCGAGTTCCTGGCCCGCCGCGAGGCCGTGGACCGCAAGATGCTGGTGCGCCAGCGCGACCAGCGCATCCAGATCGCCGTGCTCGAGGACGGCGTGCTGGCCGAGCACTTCGTCTCGCACACCACGCAGGACTCGATGATCGGCAACGTGTACCTGGGCAAGGTCCAGAACGTGCTGCCGTCCATGGAGGCCGCGTTCGTGGACATCGGCCGCGGACGCAACGCCGTGCTCTACGCGGGCGAGGTCAACTGGGACGCCGCCCAGCTGGACGGCAAGCCGAGGAAGATCGAGAACGCGCTCAAGTCCGGCGACACCGTGCTCGTCCAGGTCACCAAGGACCCGGTGGGCCACAAGGGCGCCCGTCTGACCAGCCAGGTCTCCCTGCCCGGCCGCTACCTCGTGTACGTGCCGGGAGGCTCGATGACCGGCATCTCCCGCAAGCTGCCGGACGTGGAGCGCTCGCGTCTGAAGAAGATCCTCAAGGACCACCTGCCGCAGGACGCCGGCGTGATCGTGCGCACCGCGGCCGAGGGCACCTCCGAGCAGGAGCTACAGAACGACATCAACCGTCTGCGCGCCCAGTGGGAGGGCATCCAGGAGAAGGCGTCCGGCACCAAGGTGCTCGCCCCCGAGCTGCTCTACGCCGAGCCGGACCTGACCATCAAGACGGTCCGCGACGTCTTCAACGAGGACTTCTCCGCCATGCTCGTGCAGGGCGAGGCCACGTGGGACAACATCGAGGCCTACGTGACCTACGTGGCCCCGCACCTGCTGGACCGGTTGCACCACTGGGTGCCGGAGGACCACGACGGCGAGGACCTGTACGCCACCCACCGCGTGGACGAGCAGCTCCACAAGGCGCTCGAGCGCAAGGTGTACCTGCCCTCCGGCGGCTCGCTCGTGATCGACCGCACCGAGGCCATGACCGTGGTGGACGTGAACACCGGCAAGTTCACGGGCTCCGGCGGCAACCTCGAGGAGACCGTCACCAAGAACAACCTCGAGGCCGCCGAGGAGATCGTCCGGCAGCTGCGCCTGCGGGACATCGGCGGCATCATCGTCATCGACTTCATCGACATGGTGCTCGAGGCCAACCGCGACCTCGTGCTGCGCCGTCTCGTGGAGTGCCTGGGCCGGGACCGCACGAAGCACCAGGTCGCCGAGGTGACCTCGCTCGGCCTGGTCCAGATGACGCGCAAGCGCATGGGCACCGGGCTCGTGGAGGTGTTCTCGGAGACCTGCGAGCACTGCGCCGGCCGCGGCATCATCATCAAGGACACCCCCGTCGAGCGGGGCCGCTCCGGCGGTGAGCAGCGCGGCGAAGCGGAGGGCCGCCGTCGTCGCCGGCGTCGGGGCGACGGCGAGGGCGAGCACGCCCACGCCGCCGCGGCCACGACGACGGGCGCCGAGCCCACCGACTCCGAGGACGAGCGGCAGCGCCGTGAGCGGGCCGAGGCCGCCCGTGTCGCCCTGCACTCGATCGCGAAGGCCTCCGGCAAGGTGGCCGAGGACGAGACCCCCGCCCAGGAGTCCGCCCCCGCCGAGCAGGCGGCGGACGTCGCCGAGGACCAGGCGGCCGAGGCCGTCGAGGCCGCGTCGGCCGGGCCCGCGGAGGCCGGGCAGCCGGCCGGGGCGGACGAGGAGGAGACGCCGCGTCGCCGGCGCCGTCGGGGCCGCCGCCGTGGCCGGGGTCGCGCCGAGGAGTCGGCGGACACCGGCGCCGAGGCCGCGGGCTCCGAGGATGCCGCGCGGTCGCACGACGACGGCCCCGCCGAGTCCGCCGGTCAGACCCGTCAGACCGAGGAGGAGGCGGCCGAGCCGGCCGCCGCCGCGGCCCCCGAGCACCAGGACCCGGTCGTGCAGGCCGAGGAGGCCGTGGCCGCCGTCGCCGAGGCCGAGTCCCCGGAGGACGCGGACGCGCAGGACGACCGTCCCCACCGGTCCCGGCGTCGCCGGGGTGGCCGTGGGCGGTCCCGGCGGGACGGCGAGGCGGCCTCGACCGAGACCGACGCCGAGGACCAGGGCGCGGAGCGCGCGACGCCGTCGCGGCACGACGCCGCGGACGCCGAGTCCTCGGCGGCCGCGCCCGCGGAGGACGCATCGGAGCCGGTGCCCGCGGAGGACGCCCCGGCGCCCGTGACCGGCGAGGATGCCCCGGCGCCCCGGCGCCGCCGGTCCCGCCGGGCCTCGAGCGACGGTGTCGTCCGTCCGGCCGCCGGTGCGGACGCGTCCGCCGAGCGGACGGCCGACCGCACGGACGCGGCTCCGGTGGAGGCCACCGAGCCCTCGCCCGAGGAGTCCACGGACGCCACCGAGGTCCACGAGCAGCCCGCCGCCCCGGCCGCCGTCGAGGAGGCCGTGATGGTGGAGCCTGCGGCGACCGAGCCGACGGCGGAGCCCACGGCGGACGCGGACCAGGCGTCCGCCGCGGACGCCCCGACCGAGGCCCAGGCGGCCCCGGCGCCCGGATCGCCGCGCCGGCGCTCGCGTCGTGCCGTGTCGTCCGACGGCGTCCACGTCCAGGTCCAGGCCGCGCCCGGCGGCGCCCAGGGCGGCCGCTTCACGGCGGCCGTGGCCGAGGCGTCCACCCCCGCCGAGCCGCAGGGTGCCGCCCCGGTGATGCTCGGCGTCGGCGTGAAGGCCGCCGACCTGGCCCGTCGCGGCCGCTGACCGTCGTCGGTGCCGCCGCCCCGGGCCTGCCCCGGGCGGCGGCGACGCGCCGACACGCCTCTGTTTGGTCCGGATGCCCGGCAGCGAGTATGCTGGACCATCGGTGTTCACCGCCCGCACGCTCCCGCATGTCCCGGTGAGGGACCGCCGGACCCGGACGCAGCCGCGGTCGAGGTGCGGGCGAGCAGAACCCGATCTGATCCATTGAAACGTCGAGAGAAGTGAGTCCCAAGTGGTGTACGCGATTGTCCGCGCTGGCGGCCGCCAGGAGAAGGTTTCCGTCGGAGACCTCGTTACCCTTGACCGCGTTCCCGCTGAGACCGGTGGCTCCGTCGAGCTGCCCGCTCTGATGCTGGTGGACGGGGACGAGGTCAAGGCTGGCGCCGATGCCGCCGGTGTGAAGGTGACCGCCGAGGTCGTCTCCCACTCCCGTGGCAAGAAGGTCGTCATCATGAAGTACAAGAACAAGACCGGCTACAAGAAGCGCCAGGGCCACCGCTCTGAGCTGTCCACGGTCAAGATCACCGGGATCGCCTGAGCCGTCACCGGCACCGGCGAAACCGAGCATCCGAGAGGTTAGGCAACAGCAATGGCACATAAGAAGGCCGGCAGTTCCTCGAAGAACGGCCGCGACTCGAACCCGCAGTACCTCGGCGTCAAGCGCTACGGCGGCGAGGACGTCAACGCCGGCGAGATCATCGTCCGCCAGCGTGGCACCAAGTTCCACCCGGGCCGCAACGTCGGCCGCGGCAAGGACGACACCCTCTTCGCGCTGTCCGCGGGCTCCGTGGCCTTCGGCCAGCGCCGCGGCCGCAAGGTCGTGGACATCGTCCCCGCCGCGGAGTGATCTGACACTCGTGCGGTCTGCGTGCGGACCCTCGCCCGGCGAGGACACCCGCACCCCCTGACGCCCCGGCGGGGGCGGGCCCGGCATCCACCGGACCCGCCCCCGCCGTCGGCGTCTCCGGCCCCTGGGCCGTCTGAGTCCGATCCCTCCAGCCCCTAGGAGCACTCCCATGGCAGCCTTCGTGGACCGCGTGGTCCTCCACCTCACCGCCGGCAACGGCGGGCACGGGTGCGTCTCCGTGCATCGCGAGAAGTTCAAGCCCCTGGGTGGCCCCGACGGCGGCGACGGGGGCGACGGCGGCGACATCACCCTCGTGGTGGACTCGCAGACCACCACGCTGCTGGACTACCACCACGCCCCGCACCGGTCCGCTGAGAACGGCCAGCCGGGCATGGGCGACCACCGCGAGGGCAAGAACGGCCAGTCGCTCGTGCTGCCCGTGCCGGACGGCACGGTGGTCAAGGATGAGCAGGGCAACATCGTGGCCGATCTCGTGGGGGAGGGCGCGACCTACGTCGCCGCCGCCGGCGGTCAGGGCGGCCTCGGCAACGCGGCTCTGGCCTCCGTGAAGCGCAAGGCGCCCGGCTTCGCGCTCCTCGGCCTGCCGGGGGAGAGCCGGGACCTGACGCTCGAGATCAAGACCGTGGCGGACGTCGCGCTCGTGGGCTTCCCCTCGGTCGGCAAGTCCTCCCTCATCGCGGCCCTGTCTGCGGCCCGCCCCAAGATCGCGGACTACCCGTTCACCACGCTCGTGCCCAACCTCGGGGTCGTGCAGGCCGGCGACGTGCGCTTTACCGTGGCCGACGTCCCGGGCCTGATCCCCGGCGCCTCGGAGGGCCGCGGCCTCGGCCTGGAGTTCCTGCGCCACGTCGAGCGCTGCGCCGCGCTCGTGCACGTCCTCGACTGCGGCAGCCTCGAGTCCGACCGCGACCCGATCGCCGACTTCGAGGCCATCGAGGCCGAGCTCGAGGCCTACGCGGTGGAGCCCGTCTTCTCCCAGGGCGGGGAGGGCGTCGTGCCGCTGAACGAGCGGCCCCGCCTCATCGCCCTGAACAAGACCGACCTGCCCGACGGCGCCGCGATGGCGGACATGGTCCGCGACGAGCTCGAGGGCCGTGGCCTGCGGGTCTTCGACATCTCCGCGCTGGCCCGCGAGGGCCTGGACGCCCTCAAGTACGCCATGGCCGAGCTCGTGGCGGAGGCCCGTTCCCGGGTGGTCGAGCCCGTGCCGGCCGCGCCCGTCGAGGTGCCGCGCCGGCATCGCCGCCGCGGCGAGCGGGCCGAATTCACGATCCGCCGCGAGGAGCGCAACCTCGAGCCTCTGTTCCGCGTGCGCGGCGAGAAGCCCGAGCGGTGGGTGGCCCAGACGGACTTCCAGAACGACGAGGCGATCGGCTACCTTGCGGACCGGCTCCAGCGGGCCGGCGTCGAGGACGGCCTGTTCAAGGCCGGTGCGAAGCCGGGCGACGCCGTCGTGATCGGCGACGACGTCACGGGCGTGGTCTTCGACTGGGAGCCCACGCTGTCCGCGGGAGCCGAGCTGCTCGCCGGGCCCCGGGGCACCGACCTGCGGCTCGACGAGCGCACCCGCGCGACCCGCGCGGAGAAGCGCGCCGAGCAGGATGCCCGCCGGGCCGCCCGTGCGGCGACCCGGGCCGAGATGGAGGCCGAGCGACGCTCCGGCCTGTGGAACGACACCGACGATCGAGAGGGATGATCCATGTCCGTGCGGCGCACCGTCGTCACCCGCTATCCGACCCCCGCGACGCGCGGCTCTGAGGACCCGCGGGCCAACCCCGTGACCTCGCGGGAGACGATGCAGGCCGCACGCCGGGTGGTCGTGAAGATCGGCTCGTCCTCGTTGACCACCCCGGACGGCCTGGACGTGGAGGCCATCGACCGCCTCGTGGACGTCCTCGCCGCCGAGCGGCAGAAGGGCACCCAGGTGGTGCTCGTGTCCTCCGGTGCCGTCGCGGCCGGCTTCCCCCACCTCGGGCTGGGCCGACGCCCCAAGGACACCGCCACCCAGCAGGCCTCGGCGGCGGTCGGCCAGAGCAAGCTCATGGCGCACTACACCACGAGCTTCGGCCGGCACGACACCGAGGTGGCCCAGGTGCTGCTGACCGCCGAGGAGCTCATGCGGCGCACCCAGTACACGAACGCGCACCGCGCCCTGTCGCGGCTGCTCACGCTCGACGTGATGCCGATCGTGAACGAGAACGACGCCGTGGCCACGCGCGAGATCCGCTTCGGCGACAACGACCGCCTCGCGGCCCTCACCGCCAACCTCTGCAAGGCGGACCTGCTGGTCCTGCTCTCGGACGTGGACGCCCTCTACACGGGCCACCCCTCGAACCCGGACGCGCGGCGCATCCCGGAGGTCACCTCGGACGACGATCTGGCCGGCGTCGACGTGCGCGTGCCCGGCTCTGCCGGTGTGGGCACGGGCGGCATGGTGACCAAGGTGGACGCGGCCGGCATCGCGGCCACCACCGGCATCCCGACCCTGCTCACCTCGGCCGCCAACGCGGGCGCCGCGTTCGCGGGGGAGGATGTGGGCACGTGGTTCTCCGCCACCGGCCGCCGCCGGTCCGCGCGCGCAGCGTGGCTCGGCCTCACGGCGGAGGTCCGGGGCCGGCTCGTCATCGACGACGGCGCGGTGGCCGGGGCGATCGACCGCGGCCGCTCCCTGCTGGCCGCGGGCATCACCGGCTGCACGGGCGACTTCACGCCGGGCGACGTCGTCGAGATCGTGGACGCGCACGGCCGGGTGCGGGCGCGCGGCCTCGTGCAGTACTCCTCGTCGCAGCTGCCCGCCATGCTCGGGCGGACGACCGCCAACCTCCGCGAGGACCTCGGCGCGGGCTACGACGGCGTCGTCGTGCACGCCGACGACTGGGTGCGCCTGGCTCCGCCGCAGCGCTGACCGGAGCGGGCTCCGGCCGCGGCGACGGACCGGGGCCTCGTGCCTCGTCCGGGGCGCTCGATAGGCTGGCGGCATGCAGACCACCGAGAGCACCGCACCCCAGGATCAGTCCGGCCGCCAGGACGCCGAGGCGCCGACGCCCGAGGTCGAGGAGGCCGTCCGCCAGCGGGCCGAGTGGGCGCGTCAGGCCGTGCCCGAGCTGGCCATCGCCGGCCGCGTCCGCAAAGACGCCGTCCTGCGCCACATGGCCGAGGCCCTGCGCGCCAACGCGGCCGCGATCAGCACGGCCAACCGCGAGGACCGCAGCCGCGGCCGCGAGGCCGGCACCTCGGCGGCCATGTTGGACCGCCTCAAGCTGGACGAGGCGCGCGTCGAGGCGCTGGCCCTCGCCCTGGAGACCCTGGCCGGCCTGCCGGACCCCGTGGGCACCGTGGTCCGCGGCGGCCCGCTGCCCAACGGCGTGCGGATGAGCCAGGTGCGGGTGCCCCTGGGCGTCGTGGGCGCCGTGTACGAGGCCCGTCCGAACGTCACGGTGGACATCGCCGGCATCGCCCTGAAGTCGGGCAACGGCGTGATCCTGCGCGGCGGCTCGGCCGCGGAGTCCACCAATGCGGTCCTGATCCAGGTGCTGCGGGAGGCGCTCGTGGACCAGGGCTTCGACCCCAACATCATCCAGGGCATCGACGACCTCGGACGTCCTGGCGTCGCCGCCCTGATGGCCGCCCGTGGCGCGGTGGACGTCCTCGTCCCGCGCGGCGGCCGTGAGCTGATCCAGCGCGTGGTCCGTGAGGCCCGGGTGCCCGTGATCGAGACGGGTGAGGGCAACGTGCACCTGTACGTGGACGCCTCCGCACCCAAGCAGATGGCGGTGGACATCGTGCTCAACTCGAAGACCCACCGCACCTCCGTGTGCAATGCGGCCGAGACCCTGCTGCTCCACCGGGACGCGGAGGAGGTGGGCCGAGAAGTGCTGCGCGCCCTCACCCGTGCCGGCGTGCTGCTGCACGTGGACGAGGCCGCGCGGGCCTGGCTGCCCACGCTCGCCGACCGCGGCGACCACGCCCGGGACGCCGTGGACGCCACCGAGGAGGACTGGGGCACCGAGTACCTGGACATGGAGATGGCCGTGCGCGTCGTGGACTCCCTCGACCAGGCGATCGAGCACATCGGCCGGTGGTCCACGGGCCACACCGAGGCCATCGTCACGAACGACCTGGCCGCGGCCGAGCGGTTCATCACCGAGGTGGACGCCGCGGCCGTCATCGTGAACGCGTCCACGCGCTTCACCGACGGCGGCGAGCTCGGCCTCGGCGCCGAAGTGGGCATCTCCACCCAGAAGATGCACGCCCGCGGGCCCATGGGCCTGGAGGAGCTCACGACCACCAAGTGGATCCTGCGCGGCGACGGGCAGATCCGCCGCTGAGCCGGGCTACGATGGACACCAGGACCCCTTCGGCCCGGCCCCGGCCCGGCCGTCTGACCCGCTGCACCGAGGAGCATCCATGCTGAACACCTCCCTGATCCTGGCCGCCGCCGAGGAGGGCCACCACGTCGTCAACGAGCTGCCGATGGACCCCATCTGGTACGGCCTGCTCGTCTTCGCGCTGCTGATGGCCGCCCTGGCCGCCACCATGTCCATGCGCTCCCGCGCGCTGCGCCTGCCCGAGCCCACCACCGCGGTCCAGCACCACGGCACCGGCCGCGGCTCGCACACCTCCGGTCACTGACGTCTCACCGGCCCGCCGCGTCGCCGCCTCCGCCGGGGGCGACGCGGCGGGCCGTCCGTTCGTCTCCTGAGCGCATGACCGTCGCCTCCCGCACCCCCGTCCCCGCGCCCACCGCCGGGGGCGCGCACCGTCGTCGCCTCGGCATCATGGGCGGCACCTTCGACCCGATCCACCACGGGCACCTCGTGGCCGCCTCCGAGGTGGCCGCCGAGTTCGAGCTGGACGAGGTCGTCTTCGTCCCCACGGGCCAGCCGTGGCAGAAGTCGGACCGGCAGGTCTCCCCGGCCGAGGACCGCTACCTCATGACCGTGGTGGCCACCGCCTCCAACCCCCGGTTCACCGTCTCCCGCGTGGACATCGACCGCCCCGGCGTGACCTACACCGTGGACACGCTGCGGGACCTGCGCCGCCTGCACCCGGACGCCGAGCTGTTCTTCATCACCGGCGCGGACGCCATGGGCCAGATCCTCACGTGGAAGGACGTGGACGAACTCTGGGACCTGGCGCACTTCGTCGGTGTCACCCGTCCCGGCCACGACCTCTCGGACATGGGCCTGGGCGCCGACGTCTCCCTGATGGAGATCCCCGCCATGGCGATCTCCTCCACGGACTGCCGGGAGCGCGTCCGCCGGGGCCGGCCCGTCTGGTATCTCGTCCCGGACGGCGTCGTCCAATACATCGCCAAGCACCACCTCTACGTCTCGGAAGAGGAGACCTCGTGACCGTTCCCCAGCCCACCCTGGACGCCCTCACCACCGCCGCGGCCGCCGCCGCGGACAAGCTCGGCACGCACATCGTCGCGTTCGACGTCGCCGAACGGCTCGGCCTCACCGACGCCTTCCTGATCGCCTCCGGCGCCTCGGAGCGTCAGGTCAACGCGATCGTCGACGGCGTCGAGGAGGCGCTGCTGAAGGACGAGCAGCTCAAGCCGCTGCGTCGCGAGGGCCGGTCCGACGGCCACTGGGTGCTGCTCGACTACGGACACTTCGTGGTGCACGTCCAGCATCGCGAGGACCGCGAGTTCTACGCGCTGGACCGCCTGTGGAAGGACACCCCGGCGATCGACCTCGGCCTGCCGGAGGAGAGCACCCGACCGGACGCGGCCACCCAGGACGACGGCGCCTCCGCCTCGCACGCCTCCTGAGCGGGGCCGCGAGATGCGCCTGATCCTGCTGCGTCACGGCGAGACCGACTGGAACGTCCTGGACCGCTACCAGGGGCACACGGACATCGAGCTGAACGCCGAGGGGGAGCGCCAGGCCCGCCGCGCCGCCGGCGGGCCCGTGGGTGACCTGATCGAGGACGCGGAGGAGCTCGTGGCCGTGTGCTCCCCGCTGGCCCGGGCGCGCCGCACGGCCGAGATCGTCCTCGAGGCCCGGGTGGGCGAGGCGTCCGTGGCCCTCGACCCGGAGCTGATGGAGCTGGCCGGGGGAGAGTGGGAGGGCCTGGAGCTCAGCGCGATCGCGGAACGCTGGCCGGACGAGCACCGCCTCTGGCGGGCCGAGCCGTCGCTCGACGCCGGCCCCGTCGGCGGGGAGACCCTGCGCGGGGGCGGCGGGCGGGCCCTGCGCGCACTGCGCGGACACGTGCCTCCGCACTGGGCGGACACCCCGCGCGACGGTGGCGCCCACACCCTGCTCGCCGTGGCCCACGGTGCTCTGATCCGTGCGGCCACGGGGCTGCTCCTGCGTCACGAGGGCGAGGCCTTCGCGGCGATGGAGCGGATCGGCAACGCCCGCGCCGCCGTGCTGCAGGGCGCGTTCACTGCCGACACCGGGGCCGAGGGCTGGGGCGACTGGACCCTCGAGGGCTACAACATCTGAGGGCGCCTCGGCCCGGACGCCGATTTGGTGCCCGCGCGGGGACCGTGTACGCTGGTCGAGTTGCCAGCGAGGCGAACGGGCCGGAAACGGCGCGTGAACATCGCAGGTGACGCCCACATCTGGGGGTATGGCGCAGTTGGTAGCGCGTCTGCATGGCATGCAGAAGGTCAGGGGTTCGAATCCCCTTACCTCCACCAGTCAGAAGGCCCGGTCCGCACGGACCGGGCCTTCTCCGTCGTCGGGCTCCCGTGCGGGGCCGGGAGGCGACCGCCGCCCTGCGACATCACCGCGCCGCGGCACTGCGGTGATGTCGCTCCGCCGCGGTCGGTGCGGGGGACACGCCGGGGTACGCGGCGCGCTCCGCCGCCGTGAGTGCGGGTTCCACCGCACGGCCCTCCCGCGCCGCGGCGACGGCGGCCTCGAGCACCGCCATCACGGCGACGGCCTGGTCGGGGGTGGCGGCGTCGCCGCTCGGGCGGCCCAGGATCGCGTCGCGCACGCCCGTGTAGGACCGCTGCTGGGCTCCGGTCGGCGCGGGGACGCGCTCGATGTTCCCCTCCCCGTCGTGCAGGAGGATCGGGTCCGGGTCGACGCCCCAGCCCTCGGCGCCGGGGAGCAGACCCGCGCGCAGCTGCGCCTCCTGCTGATCCGGAAGTTCCTTCACCGCGGAGCCGCGCGTCCCGTGGACCGCGAAGCGCGGGCTGCCGCCGGCCACGAGCATCGACGCCTGCAGGACCACGCGCCGGCCCGGGTACTGCAGCACGCAGTGCGCCCAGTCCTCGACCGGGGCGCCCGGACGCAGGACCGCGAGGTCGGCGTCCACGCGTTCGGGGACGCCGAAGAGCAGGAGCGCCTGGTCGACCAGGTGCGGGCCGAGGTCGAACCAGATGCCGCCCCCGGGCACCGCGGCTTCCCGCCAGCGGTCCCGGACGGTCGGGCGGAAACGGTCGATCCGGGACTCGAGGTGGACGACGTCCCCGAGCCGGCCGGAGCGGACGAGCTCGGCGATGCCCAGGAAGTCGCTGTCGAAGCGGCGGTTCTGGAACACCCGCAGCACCCGCCCCGTCTCGGCCGCGAGGTCGCGCAGCTTCCGCGCCTCGGCGAGACTCAGCGTGAAGGGCTTGTCCACCACCACGTGCTTGCCCGCCCTCAGGGCCGCGCGCGCGAGCGGCGTGTGCTGGTCGTTCGGGGCGGCGATCACCACGAGGTCCACGTCGTGGCGCGCCAGGAGCGCGTCCACGTCGGGCGCCACGACGACGTCCGGCAGGTCCGCGTGGACCGCGTCCGGGCGGCTCGAGACGACATGGGTGAGAGCGAGTCCCTCCGTGGCATGGAGCAGGGGGACGTGGAACGTCTTCCCGGCGAACCCATAGCCGATCAGGGCGGTGTGGATCGGTGCGTCAGTGCGGGACATGCAGGACCTCCTGGGCTGGCGGCGGGCATGGGGGCGTCTCCTGCACGCTAGGCCGTGGCGTCGCGGCGGTCCATCGACGCCGCCCGGCCGGTTTGCGCGGTTGCTGCAGGCCGGGTATTCTGTTCAGGTGCTCCAGCCGGTCCGCCGGAAACGGGGGCATCACCCACCTGGGGGTATGGCGCAGTTGGTAGCGCGTCTGCATGGCATGCAGAAGGTCAGGGGTTCGAATCCCCTTACCTCCACCAGTCAGAAGGCCCGGTCCATACGGACCGGGCCTTCGTCGTCGTCGTGGCGGCGGGCTCGCCGTCGGGATCCGCCGGTCACGGCCGGGTTGCGGTCCAGTGTCGATCACGCATCGACGTCGCACAGCCCTTTCACGGCAAGCTCTCGGCGGACAGACTCGAGGCGTCCCCACCCGTCGAGCCCGGACCTCCGGTGCTGCAGAGGCGGGGACCGCCGGCCTGTCCGGCCGACTCAGTGAGGGGCTGCCATGTCCGTCATCCGTACCCGTCGTCCCTCCCTCCGTCACCTGCCCGCCGCCGTCGCCGCGGCCGGCCTCATCACCACCGTCGCCCTCGCCGGCCCCGCCGCCGCCTGGGACGACGCCCACGGCCCCCAGGCCGGCTACTTCCAGGCCGTCGACCACGAGAACGTCACCACCGCCCTCTTCCAGACCTACGACGGCTACGACCCGGAGGACCTCACGCTCACGCTCACCCCGGTGGCCGAGGACGGCACCCGCCTGGAGGGCGGCCAGGAGGTCGAGTTCACCGCCCTGGACGTCATCGACGGTGGCGCGGTGGACGTCCTCGAGACCCGCCGCGCGCTCGGCGCGGCCGGTGCAGGCCTCGTGCGGTACGACGTGGGGGTGGACGGGCAGCTGCTGCGCATGGGCATGACGCTCGAGGCTGACGCCGACCTCGCCGACGATCAGGGGGCGGCCGTGCACTCCGTCGACGGCCCGCAGATGGCCCACCTCGGGGACCGGCCCCTGGCCTGGGACTCGGCCATGCAGTTGGCACCCGGGGTGGAGGGCGCCGAGATCGTCCACCTGGTCGCCGCGCCGACGATGGAGAACACCTACGCGGCGGTCGTGTCCGAGCCGGCCCACGGCGAGGTCTTCGCGTTCCGTGACTCGGAGCACTCCGAGCTCCGTGCCTGGTACATCCCCGAGAAGGGCTTCGTCGGCACGGACACCTTCACCGTCGACTTCCACAGCGATCACGTCGCCCATGTCCAGACCGTCACCGTGCACGTCGGCGAGGAGATCCCCGCCGCGTACGACGGCTTCCTCGATGCCGAGGACGGCGTCCTCAACGGGAAGCCGCTCGACCTGACCGACCCGGACACCGCCGCGGCGCTCGCCGCGTTCCGGGCCGACGAGGCCGCCCCGGCTCCGGAGGGCGGGGAGGAACAGCCCGCCCCGGCTCCGGAGGATGAGGAGGAACAGCCCGCTCCGGTCGAGGACGACGCCGACGAGCAGCACACGACCCCGGACACCGTCGAGACGGGGCAGTCCACCGGCTGGTGGCTGGCCGGCCTCGGCGCCGCCGCCGCGGGGGTGCTGGTCGCGGCCCGCCGTCGTCTGGGTCTGACCGACTGACAGCCCGCCGCACACAGATCCGTCGACGCGCCGCCCCTCTCACGCGGAGGGGCGGCGCGTCCGTGCCGGCATGACACGCGGCCGGCGGCCCGCGCGTCAGTCGCCGAGGCCCGCGAGCAGCAGGTCCAGTCCCTCCTCGAAGGGCGCGTCGGCGTACGGGTTCCGCACCCCCGCCGCGCGCGTGCCCCCACCTGCCCGGAACGCCTCGGCCGCCGCGCCGAACGCGGGCAGCCGCTCCTGCGCCCCCGCCACCTCGAAGATGTCGGCCGGGGCGTCGACGTCATACGCAGACCCGTAGATGAAGGACTCGAGCGCGATCACCCGGGCCAGCACCTGCTCCGGCGCCAGACCGGTCCGGGCCAATGCCGCGCACACCGTCTCATAGACGCGCTGCGTGGACGGGGCGCCCTCGATCGGCAGGGTCGCGATGAGGGGGATCAGCGGCGGATGGGCCGCGAACACGTCCCGGTAGGAGCGCGCCCACGCTCGCAGGGCCGCATCGACGGGCGCCTCGCCTCGGATCGCGGCCTCCAACTCGGTGAGCGAGACCTCGCCCATCACGGCGTCCTGCAGCAGGACGAGCAGTTCGTGCTTGCCCCGGATGTGGTTGTAGAGCGCGCTCGGTGCGACGCCCAGCCGACGGCCGACCGCTGCCATGGTGAGCCCTTCGTATCCCTCGGTGCGGGCGACCGCGAGCGCCGCGTCCGCGATCGCTTCGCGGCTCAGAGCGGGGGAGAGAGGTCGTCCGCGGCGGCGGCGTGTCCGGGGCGGTTCAGGGGTCTCGTCCATCCGGCCATTCTGACCCGTCGGACGGGCTGGTGACGTCAGGCCGGCCACGGACCGGCCTTCCCTTCCCGGCATGCGGGCCGTAGAGTGAGCGCCGACACTCTAAATGAACGGCATTCACTAGGGCCCGCCCGATGCCCCGTCCCCGCCAGAGGAGCACCTCCATGACCACCGCCCCCGCCCCTGCCGGCCGCGAGCGCCGGACGAGCGACGTCGTCGTGATCGGCGCCGGCCCCGCCGGCCTCATGGCCGCCCGCACCGCGAAGGCCCAGGGCCTGTCCGTCACCGTCCTGGAGGCGCGCCGGCGCGTCGGCGGCCGCACCTGGAACGGCCTGGTCGAGGGCACTGACGGCAAGGACCACTTCATCGAGATCGGCGGCCAGTGGATCTCCCCGGACCAGACCCGCCTCATCTCCCTGGTGGAGGAGCTCGGCCTGCCGACGTTCTCCCGCTTCCGCGACGGTCGCAACGTCTACGTGGACCCGCGCGGAGAACGCCACGTCTACGACGGCCTCGACTTCCCGGTGGCCGAGAAGACGGACCGGGAGATGGATCGCCTGATCGCCAAGATCGACGAACTGACCGCCGAGATCGACGCCGCCGCCCCGTGGGAGCACCCGCGGGCCGCCGAGCTGGACAAGATCTCCTTCCGCCACTGGCTGGAGCAGCAGTCCGACGACCCGGAGGCCATCGACAACGTCTCCATCTACATCGCCTCCGGCATGCTGACCAAGCCCTCCCACACCTTCTCCATGCTCCAGGCGCTGCTCATGTCCGCCTCGGCCGGGTCGTTCCGCAACCTGGTGGACGAGGACTTCATCCTGGACAAGCGCGTCGAGGGCGGCATGCAGTCCGTGTCCCTGGCCATGGCCGCCGAGCTGGGCGGCGACGTCGTCCTCGGCCAGCCGGTGCGCACCCTGCGCTGGGCCGAGCCGGACCCGACCACCGCGGACGAGAAGAACGGGGTGGCCGCGGACGTGCGCAACGGCGTGGCGCACGACGGCGCCGCCGGCGACGTCGTGGCGCTCACTGACGACTACGAGGTGCACGCCCGCTACGCGGTCCTGGCCGTCCCGCCGAACCTCTACAGCCGCATCTCCTTCGAGCCGCCGATGCCGCGCGAGCAGCAGATCGCGCACCAGCACATCTCCATGGGCCTGGTCATCAAGGTGCACGCCGTGTACGAGACCCCGTTCTGGCGCGAGGAGGGCCTGTCCGGCACGTGCTTCGGTGGGGGCCGTCTCGTCCAGGAGATCTATGACAACACCAACCGCGGCGAGAACCTGGCCGGTGGCGCCCCGGGCAAGGAGGACCCGCACGGCACCCTCGTCGGCTTCGTGTCCGACGTGTACGCGGAGCAGATGTGGGCCCTGCCGGAGGAGGAGCGCAAGGCCGCGATCCTCGGCGCCATGGCCGAGTACCTCGGCCCCCGGACCCTCGAGCCGATCGCGTTCTTCCTCTCGGACATGGCCGCCGAGGAGTGGACCCGAGGCGCCTACGCCACCAGCTACGACCTCGGCGGGCTCTCCCGCTGGGGCCACCTCCAGAACCGCCCGACCGGTCCCATCCACTACGCGTGCTCGGACATCGCAGCCGAGGGCTACCAGCACGTGGACGGCGCGATCCGCATGGGCGAGGCCGCCGCCCTGGCCATCGCCGAGCGGGAAGCCACCGACGCGGGGCAGCCCACCGGCTGACCGGCCCGACGGACAAGGACATCCTCATGAGCGCATCCACCCCACGACGCCGCGTCGTCGACAATGAGGGACACGAGCACGTGTACCCGACCACCTCCGCCATCGAGCAGGTCAACCTGCTCAACCCGGGCGGGGTGAGCAACAAGGGGCTCCAGGCCGGCAAGGTCGGCCTGCTCGGGGCGGTGGTGATCGGCGTCTCCGTCGTCGCCCCCGCCTACACGTTGACCTCGGGCCTCGGGCCGACCATCAGCACCGTCGGCACCCACGTGCCCGCGATCCTGCTGCTCGGCTTCATCCCGATGCTCCTGGTGGCCCTCGGCTACCGGGCGCTGAACACGCGGGTGCCGGACTCCGGCACGTCGTTCACCTGGGCCACGCACGCCTTCGGGCCGTATGTCGGGTGGATGGGCGGCTGGGGGCTCATCGCCGCCTCCGTGATCGTGCTGTCCAACCTGGCGGCCGTCGCCGTCGACTTCACGTTCCTGCTGCTCGCCCAGATCACCGGGAGCCAGGCCATCGCGGACCTGGCCGGCAACCTGTGGGTCAACATCCCCCTGACCCTGGTGTACCTGGCCCTGGCCGGATGGATCTCGCACCGCGGCATGGAGACCACCAAGCACCTGCAGTACATCCTGGTGGCCTTCCAGATCCTGGCCCTCGGTGCGTTCGCGGTCGCCGCCCTGACGCAGTCCTCCCGTGGCGCGGGCTTCGACCCCACCCCGGTGCAGCTGGACTGGTTCAACCCGTTCACCGCGGGCGACTTCAGTGTGGTCGCGGCCGGCGTCTCCCTGTCCATCTTCCTGTTCTGGGGCTGGGACGTGACCCTCACGATGAACGAGGAGACCAAGGACCCCGAGCGCACCCCCGGCCGGGCTGCCGCCGTCACCGTGTTCGTCATCATCGCCGTCTACATCCTGTCCGCCCTGGCCGTGATCTCCTGGGCGGGCATCGGCTCCGAGGGCCTGGGCGCGGGCAACCCGGACAACCAGGAGTCGATCTTCGCGGTCCTCGCCGGCCCGATCCTGGGCCCCTTCGCCGTGATCATGTCCAGCGCGATCCTCGTCAGCTCCCTGGCCTCCCTGCAGTCCACCATGGTCTCCCCGGCCCGCACCCTGCTGGCGATGGGCTTCTACCGGGCCGTGCCCGCGCGCTTCGCCGAGCTGAGCCCCCGGTTCAACAGCCCGGCCTTCGCGACCTGGGTGTGCGCGGGCTTCGCCGGCCTCTTCTACGTCGTCACGCGGCTGCTCTCCGAGAACGCCCTGTGGGACACCATCACCGCCCTGGGCCTGATGATCTGCTTCTACTACGGCATCACCGCCCTGGCCTGCGTCTGGTACTTCCGCCGCGAGTGGTTCACCTCGGTGGGCAACGCCCTCACCACCTTCCTGTTCCCGCTGATCGGCGGCCTCGTGCTGCTGGTGATGTTCTGCGTGACCGCACTGGACTCCACCGACCCCGACTACGGCTCCGGCTCGTCCGTGTTCGGCGTCGGCACCGTGTTCATCCTGGGCATGGGCGTGCTGGCGATCGGCGTGGTACTGATGATGTGGACGCGGTTGCGCCACCCGGCCTACTTCCGTGGCGAGACCCTGCCGCAGACGGACTCGACCCGACCCATCCCGATCATCCGTCCGGACGACGACGGCACTGCCGTGGTCCGGGACCCGAACGAGAGGACCCACTCATGAGCACCCCCACCGGCTATCGCGTGCAGGACCCCAGCACCGACCAGGTCGTGGAGACCTTCCCGACTCTCGCCGACGGTGAGGTCGACCAGCTGCTGGCCGCCGCCGAGACCGCCCAGCGCGCGTGGGCCGCCCGCCCCATCGAGGAGCGCGCCACCATCGTGCACAAGGTCGCGGACCTCTTCGAGGAGCGCAAGGACGAGCTCGCGCAGATCATCGCCACCGAGATGGGCAAGCGCGTGACCGAGGGCGTCGAGGAGGCGGAGTTCAGCTCGGCCATCTTCGGCTACTTCGCGGACAAGGGCCCCACCCTCGCCGCGGACCGCCCCATCGAGACCTTCGAGGGCGGCCGCGCCATGATCCGCCACCTGCCCCTGGGTGTGCTGCTGGGCGTCATGCCGTGGAACTTCCCGTACTACCAGATCGCCCGTTTCGCCGCGCCGAACCTCATGCTCGGCAACGCGATCGTGCTCAAGCACGCCGAGATCTGCCCGCGCTCGGCCCTGGCCGTGCAGCAGATCATGGACGACGCCGGCGTGCCGGCCGGCGTGTACACCAACGTCTTCGCCACGCACGACCAGATCGCCGAGTTCATCGCCGACCCGCGCGTGGCCGGCGTCTCCCTGACCGGCTCCGAGCGGGCCGGCTCCGTGATCGGCGCGCTCGCGGGCCAGCACCTCAAGAAGGCCGTCCTCGAGCTCGGCGGGTCGGACCCGTACATCGTGCTCGACGCCGAGGACCCGGCCGAGGCCGCCCGCACCGCGTGGGCGACCCGCATGTACAACATGGGCCAGGCCTGCAACTCCAACAAGCGCATGATCGTCACGGCGGACATCCACGACGCCTTCGTGGCCGAGCTGGTGTCCCTGGCCGAGGCCATGAAGCCCGGGGAGGCCGCCGACGAGGACCCGACGGTGTTCACCCCGCTGTCCTCGCGCGGTGCCGCCGAGCGCCTGGCCGAGCAGGTGGAGCGGGCCCGGCAGCAGGGGGCGACCGTCCACGTCGGCGGGACCGTCACGGACGAGGCGGGCGCCCGCTTCGCCCCGGCCGTGATCACGGGCGTCACCTCCGAGATGGACGCCTACCGCGAGGAGCTCTTCGGCCCCGTCGCCGTCGTCTACAAGGTGGAGTCCGCGGACGAGGCGCTCGCCCTCGCCAACGACTCCCAGTACGGCCTGGGCGGCGCCGTGTTCTCCCAGGACGAGGCCCAGGCCGAGCGGGTCGCCCGGCAGCTCGAGGTCGGCATGGCCAACGTCAACACGCCGGCGGGCGAGGGGGCCGAGATCCCGTTCGGCGGCGTCAAGCGCTCCGGCTTCGGCCGCGAGCTCGGCCCGCTCGGCATGGACGAGTTCGTCAACAAGCAGACGTACTTCGTCCAGGACTGACACCCCCACGACGACGACGGGCCCGCCTCCGGTGACCGGAGGCGGGCCCGTCCGCGTCCCGCCGGCGTGGCGGGAGCGATGGGTCAGCGACGCGCATGTCGCACAGCGGGCTCTAGGCTGGCGCGCCCTTGTCCATTCAACCGCCCCGTGGCCATCATGGACCGGTTCCCCCCCTGAATCCCAGCAGAATCGAGAATGTCTGATGTACCCCACCCCCATGACCTTCGACGTGGCGCGCGCCGGCCGCGCTCTCGCCCAGGTCAGTGTCCGCACCCTGGCCACCGCGGCCGGCCTCGAGAAGGAGCAGCTGCGCCGCTTCGAGAAGGGGCTGGCCGACCTGCGGGTGGACGAGCGTCTGCGTCTGGAGAAGGCCCTGCGGAAGTACGGCGTCGGGCTGGTCCCGGAGGACGAGTTCGGCGGCACGGGGGTCCGCCGGATCTTCACCGCCGAGAAGTCCCGGCGCCTCGAGGCCCTGGAGAACGAAGGCGGCCCCGCGTACGAGGACGACATCTGAGTCCTCTGCCGACAGGCGGACGGCCCCGCATCCCGGGCAGGGATGCGGGGCCGTCGTCGTCGGTCCGCCGGTGGCGGGCGCTCAGGCGGACTGCAGCGCCTTCGTGACCTCGCTCAGGCCCTCCTTGAGGAGGTCCTCACCGATGGTCAGCGGCGGCAGGAAGCGGACGACGTTGCCGTAGGTGCCGCACGTGAGCAGGATGACGCCGGTGGCGCGCACGGCCGCGGCCACGGTGGCGGCCAGCGTCGCGTCCGGCTCGCCGGTGGCGGGGCCCACGAACTCGATCGCCATCATCGCGCCGCGGCCGCGGACCTCGGCGATGCGGTCGTCGGCGTTCTGCTCGAAGTGCTCGCGGATGACCTGCTCGATCCGGCGGGCCTTCTCCAGGAGACCGTCCTCCTCGACGGCCTCGAACACGGCGAGCGCCGCCGCCGTGGCGACGGGGTTGCCGCCGTAGGTGCCCCCGAGGCCGCCCGGGTGCACGGAGTCCATCACCTCGGCGCGGCCGGTGACGCCGGAGAGCGGCATGCCGCCGGCGATGCCCTTGGCGGTCGCCATCAGGTCCGGCTCGATGCCCTCGGTCTCGGAGGCGAACCAGGCGCCGGTGCGGGCGATGCCGGACTGGACCTCGTCCGCGATGAACAGGACGTCGTTGGCCTTGCACCACTCGACCACGGCCGGCAGGAAGCCCTCGGCCGGGACGATGAAGCCGCCCTCGCCCTGGATCGGCTCCATGATCACGGCGGCCAGGTTGTCGGCACCGATCTGCTTCTCCAGCGCGGAGATGGCGCGCTGCGCGGCCTCGGCGCCGGACAGGCCGTCCCGCAGCGGGTAGGAGCCGGGCACTCGGTAGATCTCGGGGGCGAACGGTCCGAAGCTGTGCTTGTAGGGCATGGACTTGGCGGTCAGCGCCATCGTCAGGGTGGTGCGGCCGTGATAGGCGTGGTCGAACGCGGCCACGGCCTGCTTGCCGGTGTAGGCGCGGGCCACCTTGACGGCGTTCTCCACGGCCTCGGCGCCGGAGTTGAACAGGGCGGTGCGGGTCTCGCCGGGGATCGGGCTGGTGCGGTCCAGCTGCTCGGCCACGGCCACGTAGCCCTCGTAGGGCGTGATCATGAACGAGGTGTGGGTGAACTGCGCGACCTGCTCCTGGACGGCGGCCACGACGCGCGGGTGGGAGGCGCCCACGGAGGTGACGGCGATGCCGGAGGCCAGGTCGATCAGGCGGTTGCCGTCCACGTCCTCGAGGATGCCGCCCGCGGCGCGGGCCGCGTACACCGGCATGGTGGTGGCCACGCCGGCCGGGACGGCGCGCTTCTGGCGCTCGGCGAGCTCACGGGAGCGAGGGCCGGGCAGCTCGGTGGCCAGATGGCGGGTCTGCTCGAGGTCGGGGGTGGCGGTCATGGGGATGCCTCCTGGGGACGGCTCACGGGAGCGGGGACGACGGGTGGGCACGACGACGACGCGTCGGGCCGCGTCCTCCCAGGGTGGGGCGTTGAGTGCATGCCGTCCAGTGATGATCTTGCATGGTGGCTATGCTCATTCGGCATGGAGGAAAAACTGCTCAGGGCCTTCGTCACGGTGGCCGAGGTCGGCACGGTCTCGGGGGCCGCGATCCGCCTGGATCTCGTACAATCCGCGCTCAGTCGGCAGCTGCAGCGGCTTCAGCGTGAGCTGCGCCTGCCCCTGTTCGCCCGGGTCGCCGGTCGGCTCGAGCTGACGACGGCCGGCGAGGCGTTCCTCCCGGTGGCGCGCGAGGTCCTCGTCGCCCATCGACGGGCGGAGCAGGCGGCCCGCGCGCTCGCCTCCGGTCGGCTCACGGACGTGGCCGTGGCCGCGCCGGGCACCACCCTCATCGACGTCGTGCTGCCGTTCGTGGCCACCTTCGGGGAGGAGGACCCGCGCCCGCGCGTCGCGGAGACCCAGCTGGACGACTCGCTGCTCGACGCCGTCGCGCGGCACGACCTCGTGGTGATGCCGACGGTGCCGCCGCCCTCCGTCGCGTCGCTGCCGCTGATGGACCTGCCGGTCTGGGCGTACGTCGCCCCGGGTCACCCCTGGGCGGGCCGGACGCGGGTGTCCCTCGACGACCTCGTGGCCCAGCCCGTCGTCGCACCCGCCCGCACCTTCATGGCGCGGCGCGTCCTCGACGGCGCCGTGGCCGTGGCGGGCCTCACGCCACCGGCCCTCGTCGAGGCGAACTCCGGGCGGGTGGCCCAGGCCCTGGTCGCGACGGGGGCGGGCGTCGCCGTCGTCACCGAGGACCCGGTCTTCGGGCTGACGCCGGTGCGGGTCATCGCGCAGGGGCGGACGCTCGCGGTACGACTGCACGCGGCGTGGCGGGAGGACCACTTCGCCGCCGAGACGCTGCAGGCGCTCGCCCGTCGCCTGCAGGCCTTCGTCCGGGACCGCTATGCCGAGCCCGGGGATGCGGCGTCGCACATGAAGAGTGAGTGAACTCGGCGGCTGTGGACAGGCGGAGCTCAACAGATGCACATGTGACAGATAGGGTCGAGATGTCCGTGACCCCCATCACCGGCACCCGCCCCGGGTGACCCACGCCCGCGCCGCCGAACCGGAGGACCCCATGTCCCTGCAGTTCCCCGCCCGCCTGTCCGCCGCCGCCCTCGGTGCCGCCGTCCTCGTCGGCGTCGCCGCCGCCCCGGCCCACGCCGCCACCTGGACGCCCGAGCACGGCACCCCGTCCGGCACGTTCGTCAGCGCGGACGACGACCTGATGGAGTTCGTCCTCTACGACAACTTCGCGACCGAGGACATCCGCGCCGTCGTCGTCACCGCGTCGGGGGAGGAGACCGAGATCCAGGTCGACTTCATCACCGAGGACGACATGGGCGCCGTGTTCCTGCACGACATCGAGCAGGCCCTCGGCGGCGACCTGGCGCAGCCCTACGAGGTGCATGTCTACGGCGCCGGCCAGCTCGCCTTCGGCGCGGCCTTCGCCGCCGACGGCACCATGACCCCGATCGAGGCCGAGGAGTTCATCCCGTTCGAGGACTGGGCCGAGGTCGCCACGTGGCGCGTCTACACGGACCAGAACGCGACCGTCGTCGAGTCCCTCGTGACCGAGGACGGCGGCGTGCCGAGCCCGATCGACGCCGAGCTCACCGTGGCGCCGCAGCACGGCACCGTCGAGATCGGCGGGACCTCCTTCGGCTACACCCCGGAGAAGGACTTCCTCGGGACCGACACCTTCACCGTGGTGATGACCGCGAACGGCGTCACCCGCACGGTCGAGTTCACGGTCGAGGTGCTCGACCTGCCGGGCGACTCCACGCCCACCCCGATCGACCCGGCGCCCGCCCCCGAGCCGCAGCCCGAGCCCGAGCCCGAGCCGGCTCCGGAACCCGAGCCGGCTCCGGAACCCGAGCCCGCCCCGGAGGAGCCGGTCGATCCGGCCCCCGCCCCCGAGGAGCCCGCCGAGCCCGAGCAGCCGGCCGAACCGGTCGTCGACGAGGGCGAGCCCGCGGCCCCGGCTCCCGAGCAGCCGGCCGAGGACGGCCACACCGTCCCGGACACGGTCGAGACCGGCAACGGCTCCGCGTGGGGCCTGGCCGCCATCGGCGCCCTGGCCGCCGGCGTTCTGGTGCGCCTGCGCCGCACCTTCGGCCTGGCCTGAGCCCGCACCGAGGCCGCCGGGGCGCACCCGCGTCCCGGTCGCCTCGGCCATCCCGAACGGACGACGCGCCGGGCCGAGGCCGGAGCGCGTGAGACCATGCCGTCGTCGGACGCGGCCCCGGGCGGGCCGGGCCGATGCACACGAGGGGAGAACCCGGATGAACACCACCGTCCGACGCACCCTGTGGGTGGTCCTGGTGCTGCTGTGCCTGGGGCTCGTGTTCCTCGCGCTGCGCGGGGTGCTGGCGGTCGGCGCCGTGCCGATCAGCGCTGCCCCCACCCTCAGCGCCACGGCGTCCGCGACCCCGTCGCCGTCGTCGTCGTCAGCACGCCCCACGCCCAGCCCCGCACCGACGGCGACGCCGAGCCCGTCCTCGGCGGCACCCACGCGGGAGGCGGCGGTCCCCGTCGAGACCCAGGAGCCCACCGACACACCCGCGCCGTCCGAGGAGTCGACGCCCACCGGGGAGTCGACGCCCACCGGGGAGTCGACGCCCACCGAGGAGCCGACGACCACCGAGGAGTCGACGACCACCGAGGAGTCGACGCCCACCGAGGAGCCGGCCCCTGCTGCGGCCGCCCACCTCTCCGGCCCCGCCGCCCCGTGGGACGAGATCACGGCGACGCCCGTGCACGTGGACGTCCACCAGGACGGTGAGCAGATCGTCGGAGCGGGGATCGACCTGACGCAGTTGGACGAGGGCGGCGACCTGGACCCGGAGCCGCAGACGGTCGGCTGGTACGGTCCGCCGCAGTGGGGCACCACGCCGGGGGAGCGTTCCCAGTACGCGGGGGTACTGGCCGGGCACGTCGTCTACTACGGCGTGCGGGACGTGTTCTGGAACCTGGGCGACGTGCGGGCGGGCGCCGTCGTCGTGGTGACGTACGACGACGGCACGCAGGCCGCCTTCGAGGCGGATGCGGACGCGGTCTCGGTGGAGAAGGAGGCGCTCACCCAGGACCCGGCGAACCGCTGGGCATGGGAGCCCGGGGGCGACGACGCGAAGGTCACACTGATCACGTGCGACCTCGTGCCGGGCACCGGGATGGCCGGGAACGCCTTCAACAACTGGGTGGTGCAGGCCACCCGCGTCGCCTGAGGCTGCGGCGACCTCGGGGCCGGGAGGCCGGAGGGGTACCCTGGGGAGGCCGGGGCGGCCGACCGCGTCGGACCGCCATTGACCCCGTGACCGGGTGACGACCGCCGAGAGGACCTGCGCCCATGAGCCGAGCCGACATCGCCCCCGCCCGCGTGCGCCCCCGCCGCTGGAGCGTGGCCGTCGGAGGGGCGCTCCTGAGCATCACCCTGGCCACCGGCGGCTGCAGCGTCGCCGAGGAGCCCGGACAGACCGGTGGCACGGAGGCGGGGAACACCTACCTGGAGGGCGTGCTGGCCAGCCCCAGCCAGACGTCCGCCGACCCGCTCGCGGCGGACATCCAGTTCGCGGGTCTGCTGCTGCGCAACCACCGCGACGCGATCCAGCAGTCCGATCAGGTGCTGGGCAAGGACGGCGTGGACCAGGGGATCCGGGCCACCGCCGAACGGATGAAGTCCGAGCACGAGGAGCGGGCGCGCCGGCTCGAGTCGATGCTCGAGGGCTGGGGCGTCCCCTCGGATGACGTGCGCGGTGCGGGTGCCGAGTCGACCCCGTCTGCGCAGCCCGAGTCCACGGAGGACGCGGAGCCGACCCAGATCGTGGGCGACGAGTTGCGCGCCGGACTCCTGTCTGACCGGGAGAAGAACGTGCTGGCCGCCGCCGAGCCGGAGGAGGCAGGACGGATCTACCTGCTCCAGATGCGCCGCCTCTATCAGGGCGCGCTGACGATCTCCGCCACGGAGGCGGAGGACGGCTCGGACGACGCGGCGAAGGAGCTGGCCTCCAGCGTGGTCGAGGGCCATCGCAAGGAGCTGGAGAGTTTGGCCGCGACGCTCGGGGAGATGGGCGTGATCGGGTCGAGCGGGGCGCGCACGGCGGAACCGTCCGGGTTCACCGGCCCCATCAAGATCGAGGGCACCGGCGCCGACGGCGGCTCCGTCCCCTCGGACTTCGTCCCGGAGTCGGTGCAGGAGGTGCGCAACTTCCGCGCCACCCAGAAGCCGGTGCTGCCGTCGTCGAGCTCGCCCAGTTCCTCCGGCGCGTCGGGCTCCGCCAGCGCCTCCGGCCGGGACGCCGAGGACCAGCGGGGGCGGGACGCCGCGTCGGCGAGCCCGTCGCCCAGCCCGGCCGACACGGCGCAGGCCACCCCGCGCCCCTCCTCCGGGGCGAGCCCCTCGCCCAGCGCGTCCCGCTGACGCGCGGCGCCGGCCGGCCCGATCCGCATCGCGCGTCGCCGTGACCGAGTCGATAGCGCTTCGTCACCGGACAGTGACCCGCCTCACGTCCGCGCGGCGTAGATTCGTGCCGAAGCGGCGAGTGCGGCATCCGGTCGACCTCGGGCGTCCGAGCCGGAGAACCCTTCGGCCCGTCGCAGCACCGTACCCCTGGAGGAGCACGATGCGCACCGCCCGACCGACCCGCCTTGCCGCCGCCCTGGGCGCCGGCGTCCTTCTCACCGGCCTGGGGGCGACCCCCGCCCTCGCCTCACCCGCCCACCCCGCTGGATGGACCGCCGAGCACGACCTGCCCGGCGGATCCTTCCTCGTGGCCAGCGCGGAGGGTGAGACCGGTGCCTCCTTCGGCACCGAGTTCGAGGTGGACGAGTCCGACGTCCGCCTGACGGTGGCTCCGGCGCTGGAGGGGGAGGCCCGCGGCGCCGAGACCGAGGTCCCGTTCACGTACGACGACGAGTTGGAGCGCGGTGACTTCGACGTCGCCGCGGCCCGGCGGAGCCTGGGCGAGTCGGGGACCGGTCCCGTCGTCTACACCCTCTACCGCTGACCCGGGCGAGCCGCTGCGCGCCGACCAGCGTCATGAGCTCGGCTTCCACATGCTCCCCACCGCCTGGGACACCACCCTGCTCGCGGCGCCGGGGGAGCGACACGTGTTCATCTCCTCGTACACGGGCGATGAGGCGGCGCCGCTGACGCTCGTCGCGGGCCCGGCCGAGGGTCGGGTCGTCGAGGTGACGGAGGAGGAGACCGGCGGGCCGCGCGGCTACGTGTACCAGGCGCCCGAGGGCTTCACCGGATCCGACATTGTCACCCTGCGGGCCACGAGGGACGGCGTGACGACGACGCGGACGGTGACCGTGCGGTTCGGCGACCCCCGCGTGGACCTCTACGACTGGGAGAACGGGCGGATCCCGGGGTTCGTGACCTTCCCCGTGGCCGGTCTGTTCGACGACGCTCCGGCTCCGGGCCAGCCGGCCGATCCCGACACTCCCACCTCGCCGGCGGAGCCCGAGACCCCTGCGGATCCGGCCGAGGGCGAGCACACGGTGCCGGACGCGGTCGAGACCGGGCGTGGTCCGGCGGCGTGGCCCGTCGCCGTCGCGGTGCTGGCCGCGGGCGTCCTGGCCGTGGTGCGCCGGCACCGCGTCGCGGCCTGACCGCGCCGGTCAGCGGGGCGCGAGCAGCGCGCTCTTCTCCGGGTGCTCGTCGAACCACTGGGCGACGTACCAGCACATCGGCACGATGCGGCGGCCCCCTGCGGGGCCGCCGTTCGTCTCGATGTCCTCGACGGCGCCGGCGGTCAGCGCGGCGGCGTGGCCCCGGCCGCGGTGCACCGGGATGGTGAACGCGCGGTTCAGGGAGACGGCCGCGCCGTTGTCCCGGAAGTCGAGGACGGCGAGCAGTGTGCCGCCGTCGTGGAGCTCGTAGCGGGACTCGGCGTCATTGCGGGTGACGGTGGGGGAGGTGCTCATGCCGGGGCAACCCCCGGTGGTCACGGGGTATTCCGACGCCGGCCGGCGGCGGGCTCCTACATGTAGTGGTCCGCGGGGGTCGGACACGCCGCTCGCAGACGTGGCGAACTCGACTTTCCGGCTGTGGGGACCCGGCCCCGAGACCTCCACCGGCTGTGGACAGTCGACCTCGGTCCCGGCGTGTCCCGCATGTCCGCGCGGATCGTCTCGCACAGCAGGGTGTGGACAGGATGGGCAGAGGGTGGGGATACGTAACTACAGCGGTGTGACTACTACATGTAGGGATGGTTCCCGGCCGTGATCACTAGATGTAGTATCGACGCAGATGTTCGGCACGCCCCGCGATGCACCTCGCGAGCGCCGCGCCGACACCCGCAGACCACCAGAGACCACGAAAGAACAGGGATCGCCATGACCGTCACCGTGTACACCAAGCCGGCCTGCGTGCAGTGCAACGCCACCTACCGTGCACTGGACAAGAAGGGCATCGCCTACGAGGTCGTGGACATGTCCCAGGACCCCGCCGCCCTCGAGCGCGTCCGTGCCCTCGGCTTCATGCAGGCCCCCGTCGTCGTCACCGAGACCGACTCCTGGTCCGGCTTCCGCCCGGACAAGATCGCCGAGCTCGCCGAGTCCGCCGCGGCATCGGTGGCCTGACCGGAGCCGACATGACCGTCGCCGCGGACCCGAGCCACATCCGCTCGGCCGAGGCGCAGGGGCTCGTCCCCACCGACGCGGGACTGATCTACTTCTCCTCCGCCTCCAACTACACGCACCGCTTCGTCGAGAAGCTCGAGCTGCCCGAGGACCGGGTGGCTCGACTGCCGTTGATCACCCGGGAGCCCACCCTCGGGGCCACCGCCCCGTACGTCCTGATGACCCCCACCTACGGCGGGGGCAGCGGGCCGGGCGCGGTCCCGAAGCAGGTGATCAAGTTCCTCAACGTCCCGGAGAACCGTCACTGGATTCGGGGCGTGATCGCGTCCGGGAACACCAACTTCCATGAGGGCTACTGCCTGGCCGGCTACATCATCTCCCGCAAGTGCCAGGTGCCCCTCATGTACAAATTCGAGCTGATGGGCACGCCCGACGACGTCGAACGCGTCCGCGGCGGCCTGGAAGGACTGTGGACATGACCACCACCGCACCCACCGAGGCGGACCTCATCCGCCAGGCGAAGAACATGCCCGCCGAGTGGCAGAACCTCGGCTATCACGAGCTCAACGCCATGCTGAACCTCTACGGCGCCGACGGTCGCATCCAGTTCGAGGCCGACCACGCGGCCGCGCGCCAGTACTTCCTGCAGCACGTCAACACCAACACGGTGTTCTTCCACGACCTGGAGGAGAAGCTCGACTACCTGCAGAAGAACGACTACTACGAGACCGAGACGTTCGAGCAGTATCCCTTCGAGTTCATCCGGGGCCTGTTCGATCGTGCCTACAAGGCCAAGTTCCGCTTCCCGACCTTCCTCGGCGCGTTCAAGTTCTACACCTCGTACGCCCTGAAGACCTTCGACGGCAAGCGCTACCTCGAGCGCTACGAGGACCGCGTCGCCGTCGTCGCCCTCCACCTGGCCCGGGGCGACCAGGAGCTGGCCACCCACCTGGTGGACGAGATGATCGCCGGCCGCTTCCAGCCGGCCACCCCCACGTTCCTCAACTCGGGCAAGAAGCAGCGCGGTGAGCTCGTCTCCTGCTTCCTGCTGCGCATCGAGGACAACATGGAGTCGATCGCCCGCGGCATCAACTCCGCCCTGCAGCTGTCCAAGCGCGGCGGCGGGGTGGCCCTCTCGCTGACCAACATCCGCGAGCACGGCGCGCCCATCAAGCAGATCGAGAACCAGTCCTCCGGCGTCATCCCCGTGATGAAGCTCCTCGAGGACTCCTTCTCCTACGCCAACCAGCTCGGCGCGCGCCAGGGCGCCGGCGCGGTGTACCTCAACGCGCACCACCCGGACATCCACCGCTTCCTCGACACCAAGCGCGAGAACGCGGACGAGAAGATCCGCATCAAGACCCTCTCCCTCGGCGTCGTGATCCCGGACATCACGTTCCAGCTGGCGAAGAGGAACGAGGACATGTACCTGTTCTCGCCGTACGACGTCGAGCGTGTCTACGGGGTGCCGTTCTCCGAGATCTCCGTGACCGAGAAGTACTACGAGATGGTCGACGACCCGCGGATCAAGAAGACCAAGATCAACGCGCGCGAGTTCTTCCAGACCATCGCCGAGATCCAGTTCGAGTCCGGCTACCCGTACGTCGTGTTCGAGGACACCGTGAACGCCGCGAACCCGATCAAGGGCCGCATCACCATGTCCAACCTGTGCTCCGAGATCCTGCAGGTCTCCGAGGCCTCCGAGTACAACGAGGACCTGAGCTACGCCCACGTGGGCCAGGACATCTCCTGCAACCTCGGCTCGATGAACATCGCCAAGACCATGGACTCGCCGGACTTCGGCCGCTCCGTGGAGACCGCGATCCGTGCGCTGACGGCCGTGTCGGTCATGTCCGACATCCAGTCGGTGCCGTCCATCGCCAAGGGCAACGCCGCCTCCCACGCCATCGGTCTGGGGCAGATGAACCTCCACGGCTACCTGGCGCGCGAGCGCGTCCACTACGGCTCGGAGGAGGGCATCGACTTCACGAACATGTACTTCTACGCGGTGCTGTTCCACGCGCTGCGGGCCTCGAACCGGATTGCCATCGAGACCGGTCAGCGGTTCGGCGGGTTCGAGGACTCGAAGTACGCCTCGGGGGAGTTCTTCGACAAGTACACGGATCAGGAGTGGGCGCCCGCCACCGAGCGCGTCGCCGAGCTGTTCGCCGAGGCCGGCATCGCCCTGCCCACGCAGGACGACTGGCGTGAGCTGAAGGCCTCCGTCATGGAGCACGGCATCTTCAACCGCAACCTGCAGGCCGTCCCGCCCACGGGCTCGATCTCCTACATCAACAACTCGACCTCCTCGATCCACCCGGTGGCCTCGAAGATCGAGATCCGCAAGGAGGGCAAGCTCGGCCGCGTCTACTACCCGGCGCCGTACCTCACCAACGAGAACCTCGAGTACTACGAGGACGCGTACGAGATCGGCTACGAGAAGATCATCGACACGTACGCCGCGGCGACGCAGCACGTGGACCAGGGCCTGTCCCTGACGCTGTTCTTCAAGGACACGGCCACCACCCGTGACCTGAACCGCGCGCAGATCTACGCGTGGACGAAGGGCATCAAGACGATCTACTACATCCGCCTGCGCCAGCTCGCGCTGGAGGGCACCGAGGTCGAGGGCTGCGTGAGCTGCATGCTCTGACAGCCGACCCTTCGAGGCGGGAAATCCCGCGTATTCCGCGCTTCTGAGCGCGCTTGCGCTCGATTTCCCGCCGCGAAGTGGGGTGGCACGCCTGGTCGGGGACGGCGGGCAGGCCCGGCCGACCCGCGCCCCGTATCCTCCTGGCATGAGCACGGTGACCAAGCAGATCGCCCGGCACATGGCGCCCGAGGCCGCTCCGCGGATCCGCGACTGGGTGCGCGCGGGGCAGGACGTCATGCTCGGCTTCGACGGCTACCTCGGCTCCGGGCTGGAGCGCCTGGAGCGGGACTCGCACGTGTGGCACATGGTGTACCGGTTCGCCGACGACGCCACGTGCCGGGCGTGGGAGGAGTCGCCTGAGCGGGCGGCCTGGGCGGCGCAGATGGCCGGCCAGGTGGTGTCCGAGCAGGTCAGCGCGCGGACCGGGCTCGAGGGCTGGTTCGATCCGGCGGAGCTCGCCGACCCCGTCACCCCGCCCCGGTGGAAGCAGATGATCGTGATCTTCTCCGGGTTCTTCCCCATGAGCCTGCTCGGCCAGTGGCTGCCGTCCCACCTCCTGCCGGCGGACGTGCCCCTGCCGCTGCGGGTGCTCGCGAACGTCGTGCTGGTGATGCCGTTCATGGTCTACCTCGTGCTGCCGGCCCTCACCCGCTGGGCCGACCCCTGGCTGCGCCGCGGCCTCAAGCGCACGAACTGACGGGAGGCTCGGCGCTCAGGGTCCGGTGCAGGCCAGAATGGTGATCATGAGCAGTCCAACACAGTCCTGGGCCCGCCGGAAGCGCGGGGCACAGCATGCAACGGATGATGACGTCGCGCCCGGCGACTTCACGACCCGAGCCTTCGCCACCATTCTCGGCACCCTCACGGAGCGCACGCCGATCGCGCAGGACTACGAGGATCGTCACGGGCAGCGACGGAACGTCTGGTACTCGTCGCAGCGGCAGCACATGGTCCGGTGGTTCAGCACGCAGTCGACCAACGGATCCGGCGCGTACACCCGTGGGACGCCCAACACCTCCGCGCGGCGGGCGTACAACCGGCTCCTGTGCAGCGAGGCGATCCTCTGGATCGCCGAGGCCCTGGGAGCAGACGAGGCCACGGTGAGGGAAGCCGCCGACGCGGCCGCAGCGGAGTCTGACCACCGACGCCGGTGCGGCAAGATCCGCGCCGTCTTGCCGTGGGACATGATCGTCGGCCTGGCCGCGCAGCCGGAGGGCTGGCGCCGCTGAACCGCTGAGCCGCCAATAAGCCGGCCACCCGGTGAGACACCCCCGCGAGCCGCATTCCACTCCCCGGTGGCCCCGGGTCACAATGGTCCGCATGACCATCTCGACGCCGGACGCCGCATCCTCGACCGGCCCCTCGTCCATGGGCCAGGCGGACTCCGGGGGTGAGTCCCGCGTCGGTTTCGACGAGGTGCTTGATCGTCTCTGGCTCTCAGAGCTCTCCCGCCAGGAACAGGGCCGTCGCTTCGAACGGCTGGCCAAGCGATTCCTCGAGGTGGAGCCGAAGTTCGCGGACCAGTTCTCGGACGTGTGGCTGTGGAATGAATGGCCCGGTCGGGAGAATAGGCCGGACAACGGCATCGACATCGTCGCGAAGGATCGCTACACCGGTGAACTCACCGGCGTCCAGGTGAAGTTCTTCGATCCGGAGAAGAAGCTGCAGAAGGGCAGCATTGACTCCTTCTTCACCGAGCTGGGAAAGGTGGACTTCGCCCACGGCATGGTGATCGACACGGCGCTCGAGTGGTCCTCGTCAGCGGAAGCAGCGCGGGCGGGCCAGTCCAAGGACGTCACCAGGGTGGGGATCCAGACGCTGGTGGACTCGACCGTGGACTGGTCCGAGTTCACCTTCGACCGCCCGGAGGAGCTGACCCAGCGCCCACGCAAGGAGCCCCGTCGGTACCAGCGGGAGGCGATCGACGACGTCGTGGCCGGGTTCGAGACCAAGGACCGTGGCCGCCTGATCATGGCCTGCGGCACGGGCAAGACGTTCACGTCGCTGAAGCTGGTGGAGCGGATGGTGCCGGTGGGCGGCACGGTGCTGTTCCTGGTGCCGTCGATCGCGTTGCTGCAGCAGACGCTGAATGAGTGGACGGCCAATGCGGCCGTACCGCTGCGCCCGTTCGCCGTGTGTTCAGACGCTTCTGTGGGGCGGCGCCGGGCCAGTGAGGACATCGCTGCCTCGGACCTGGGTTTCCCGGCCAGCACGGACCCGGCGAAGCTCGCGGCCCGCGCGGCCGTCTCCACCGGGGACGAGGCCGTGACGGTGGTCTTCTCCACGTACCAGTCCATCGACGTGGTCCGGCAGGCCCAGGACCTCGGCCTCGCTGAGTTCGACCTGGTCATCTGCGATGAAGCCCACCGCACCACGGGCGTCACCGAGCAGGGCCAGGACGGCTCGGCGTTCACGATGGTCCACGACGCCGCGAAGATCCGGGCGGCCAAGCGCCTGTACATGACGGCCACCCCGCGCATTTACGTGCAGGAGGCCAAGGCGAAGGCCGCGCAGGACCAGGTCACGGTCTACTCGATGGACGATGAGTCCATCTACGGCCCGGAGTTCCACCGGCTGGGGTTCGGCAAGGCGGTGGAGCAAGGCCACCTGACGGACTACAAGGTGCTGATCCTCGCGGTGGACACCAACGCGATCGGCGCCTCCTTCCAGCAGATGCTCGCGGACACCGAGGGTCTGGACCTGGACGACGCCGCGCGGATCGTGGGCTGTTGGAATGGGCTGGCCAAGCGCGGGGTGGACGGCGGCCGGCTGGACGAGGTGGATGCCGCGCCGATGCGCCGCGCGGTGGCGTTCGCCCGGAACATCAAGGAGTCGAAGCAGCTGGCCCTCCAGTTCGAGCAGGTGAGCCGTCAGCTGGCCACCTCCACGGACCCCATGACCCCGGACCTGCGGGTGGAGGCCTCCCATGTGGACGGCACCTTCCCCATGGCGCAGCGGGTGCGTGAGCTGGACTGGCTGAAGCAGCCGGCGGGGGAGAACACGGTGCGGGTCCTCTCCAACGCCAAGTGCCTCTCGGAGGGCGTGGATGTCCCCACCCTGGACGCGGTGCTGTTCCTGAGCCCGCGGAACTCGCAGGTGGACGTAGTGCAGTCCGTGGGGCGGGTCATGCGGCGGGCCGAGGGCAAGAAGACCGGCTACATCATCCTGCCCATCGCGGTGGATGCGACGGCGGACCCGGAGTCGGCCCTGAACGACTCGAAGGCCTACAAGGTGGTGTGGGACGTGCTGCAGGCACTGCGCGCCCACGACGACCGCTTCGAGGCGATGGTCAACCAGATCGCGCTGGGCCGGTCGGTGGAGGACCGGGTGCAGGTGATCGGCATCGGTTCGGGCGACGCCGCGGAGGACGACGGCGCTCCCGGCTCGGGCGAGGACAAGTCCGTTCGGGGCACGCGTCAGGCCCTGTTCGCCATGCAGGACGCTCAGCAGTGGAAGGACGCCATCTACGCGCGTCTGGTGCGCAAGGTGGGGGATCGGCGCTACTGGGAGGACTGGGCCAAGGACGTCAAGGACATCGCGGACCGGCACATCATCCGCATCCGCGGCATCCTGGACGGCCCGGACCCGCGGCCGCGGGAGGAGTTCGCGGCGTTCCTCGAGGGCTTGCAGGGCAACCTGAACGAGTCCATCACCGAGCGGGACGCGGTAGAGATGCTCTCCCAGCACCTCATCACGAAGCCCGTGTTCGAGGCGCTGTTCGAGGACTACTCCTTCGCGGCGCACAATCCGGTGTCCCAGGTGATGGACGCCATGGTGCAGGTGTTGGACTCGTGCAACCTGGAGACGGAGGTGGACTCCCTCGAGGAGTTCTACCGGGGTGTGCGGGTGCGCGCTGAGGGCATCGAGAGCGCCGAGGGCAAGCAGAAGATCATCACGGAGCTGTACGAGCGGTTCTTCAAGCTGGCGTTCCCGCGGACGGCGGAATCCCTGGGGATCGTGTACACGCCGGTGCAGGTGGTGGACTTCATCCTCCGTGCCGTGGACGAGGCGCTGCGAGAGAACTTCGGTGTGGGCGTCACGGATGAGGGCGTGCACGTGCTGGATCCGTTCACGGGCACGGGCACCTTCGTGGTGCGGCTGCTGCAGTCCGGGCTGATCCGGCCGGAGGATCTGCTGCGCAAGTACACGCAGGAGCTGCACGCCAATGAGCTGCTGCTTATGGCCTACTACATTGCGGCCATCAACATCGAGGCCACGTTCCACGGCCTCATGGTGGAGCAGGCCGCGGCGCGCGGGGACGATGCCGCGGCGGTCGGGTACGAACCGTTCAATGGGATTGTGCTGACGGACACTTTCCAGATGACGGAGCACGGGGACACCTTGGATGAGAAGGTGTTCCGCTCCAATAACGACCGCGTGGTGGCGCAGAACAACCTGGACATCCGGGTGATCCTCGGCAACCCGCCGTACTCGGTGGGGCAGACCTCCGGCAACGACGACAACGCGAACCTGAGCTACCCGACCTTGGACGCATCCATCCGGGACAGCTACGCGAAGCTCTCGACAGCGCAGAACAAGAATTCGCTCTATGACTCGTACATCCGGGCCATTCGGTGGGGGTCTGACCGGCTGCTGAAATCGGAGCAGGGCGGAGTGCTCTGTTATGTGTCCAACGGCGGGTACATCGACGGGAACACGGCGGCTGGTCTGCGCAAGACGTTGTACTCCGAGTTCCACGAGGTCTACGTGTATAACCTCCGGGGGAACACACGGACGTCTGGGGAGAGAGCTCGTCGCGAAGGTGGGCAGATCTTTGGTCCGGGCAGTAGGGCAACCGTGGCCGTGCTTCTGCTGGTGAAGCGGCCCGGAGATGTGGAGGCGGCGCGCCTGCACTACAAGGACATCGGCGACTACCTAGACCGGGAGGCCAAACTGAACCTGGTGGATCAGGCGACGCTGGGGTCTCTGAACTGGCAGGAGATCACCCCGAACGCCGAGGGTGATTGGATCAATCAGCGGGATGAACGGTTCCACACATTCCATCCGCTGTCCATGAAAGACGGTCGCAACGCAATTTTTGCGTCCAATGGCGCTGGACTCCAGACGAATCGTGATGCCTGGGTCTACTCTGATTCAAAGGAATCCCTTCATGAGAAAGTGAAACGTATTTCTGATTACTTCAATGCTGGCATAGAAGCTGGTCAACGCGACATGGACCCCAGCCACGTTAGCTGGAGCTCGTCACTCGTTGCGCGTCACGAGGCGGGCCGGAAGATCTGCGTCAACCCGATTCGGTTCCACCCGGCGTCGTATCGCCCATTCAACAAGCGTTACGTCACAGCAAATCCAGATTTGATCCATCGTCCGGCCGCTATGCGACGATTTTTTCCGGATGAGATTTCGAAAAACGTAGGTTTTTATATGGTAGGCCCTGGTAGCGATAAGTGGTTCAGTGTTTTGGCGACGGACGCTCTGCCGGATCTCTCCTATTGGGGATCTGGACAGGGTCAGTTCTTTCCTCGCTACACCTACGTCGAGTTTGAGGGTGACTTGTTTGCCGAAGCCGCGATGACAACCTCGGGCAGCGCGGCCTACACGCGAGTGGACAACATCACGGACGCCACCCTGGCGTCCTACCGTGCCAAATACGGCGAGGCGGTGACGAAGGACGATATCTTCTACTACGTCTACGGCGTGCTGCACTCGCCCGATTACCGGGAGAGGTTCGCAGCGGACCTGAGGAAGATGCTGCCGCGCATTCCGCAGGTGCCGTCGTCGGACTTCCGGGCGTTCTCCAATGCAGGCCGGGCGCTCTCCGAGCTGCATATCGGCTACGAGTCCGTGGAGCCCTACTCGCTGCAGGAGCACTGGGCCATCGATCCGGAGGCGCTCGACGAGGTCGAGCGGTACCGGGTCACCCAGATGAAGTACGGCGGCAAGGCCGGTGCGTGGGACCAAACCACCGTGAAGTACAACGGCTACCTCACCCTGACCGGCCTGCCGGAAGAGGTCCAGCGGTACACGCTCGGGTCGCGCTCTGCCGTGGATTGGATCCTCGAGCGCTACCAGGTGAAGACGGACAAGGCTTCGGGGATCGTCAACGACCCCAATGACTGGGGCCGCGAACACGGCGACCCGCGCTACATCCGCGACCTGCTCGGCCGCATCGTGACGGTAAGCGTGGAGACCATGAAGATCGTCGATGCACTGCCGACGCTGGAGGTGGAGTGATGGGACGCTGGGAGCCGGAGATTCCGGATGGGTTGCGTTTAGGAAATGCCAGGAATGGCGGCGGGGCCAAGACCGGTCACCTTTTCGACGATCAAGGGAAACTCCGCGGTCATGCGGCATGGCGGTGGGTCGAGGACGGGCCGACGGGCGGGGCCTCCAGCCACCGCATTGGCGGCCAGGCCGCCCAGGAGTGGGAGGCGCTCCTTGTGCTGGCAGCTGGTGCGCTCGTGCGTGTCGGCATCCGTTATGCCCTACCCGCCGTTGGGCGTTGGGCAGGCGCAGTCGCCGTTCCCAAGGCTCGAGCACTCTGGGCCCGTTTGACGCGGACCGAACGACTGCAGCAGGTCCGGCAGGTGCAGGTTGTTGCAGCCATGTCACCTCAGGCCTTCCGCCGGTCTGTGGAACAAACACTCCAAGCCATACGGGATGACCCGAGTGGGCAGGCGGCCCGTGCGAATCTTGTCAGCGTTTTCATGCTCGGCCTCGCCCTGCGCGATCGGATGGCGACAGCGGATGCTACCGGTGCCGACAAGACCGATGCCTCAGTGGTGCGTCGCGACGAGTGGGAAAAGGCAGTGGCCCGACTCCAAGCGGACGACGTGACACGGATCGTGGCTGACGCGCTCCGGGTCCCTGGAAAGGCTTCGGATCCTGAATCCATCCGGCGCATGATCGACGCGCCGATGGCGCATGCCCAGCTCGAACGAGCACTCACCGTCGCCAGCATGGCGGAGCGCGGCGAGGGTTAGAACCTGGGGACGTGTCGGACCGGCATCGGTCCAGCGGGGTGGAAGCGACTTCGCGCCAGGGTGGCCGACCACACCCTCGCCTCCATGGCCCCAGCGGCACCCAGCGCCTAGACTGTCCGGGACCCGCGCCCCGATGACCGTGCTCCCGTGAGCCCCCGGAATCCGCGGATTCTCAACGAATTCTTCTGAAGGATGTGCCCTGCCGTGACCGAGACCCAGCAGTCCCACCTCGTCGAGGCGATCAACTGGAACCGCATTCAGGACGAGAAGGACGTGGAGGTGTGGAACCGCCTCGTCAACAACTTCTGGCTGCCGGAGAAGGTGCCGCTGTCCAACGACGTCCAGTCCTGGTCCCACCTCACGGATGAGGAGCGACTGCTCTCCATGCGCGTGTTCACGGGCCTGACGCTGCTGGACACGATCCAGGGCACCGTGGGCGCCGTCTCCCTCATCCCGGACGCCATGACCCCGCACGAGGAGGCCGTCCTCACGAACATCGCGTTCATGGAGTCGGTGCACGCGAAGTCGTACTCCTCGATCTTCTCCACGCTGGCCTCCACCCCGGAGATCGACGAGGCGTTCCGCTGGTCCCGTGAGAACCGGAACCTGCAGGCCAAGGCCGGCCTGATCGTGGAGCGCTATGACGGCCAGGACCCGTACAAGAAGAAGATCGCCTCCACCCTGCTCGAGTCTTTCCTCTTCTACTCGGGCTTCTACTGGCCCATGTACCTCTCCGCGCACGCCCGCCTCACCAACACCGCCGACCTGATCCGCCTGATCATCCGCGACGAGGCCGTGCACGGGTACTACATCGGCTACAAGTACCAGCGGAGCATCGAGACCCTGCCTGAGGAGAAGCGGGAGGAGCTCAAGGCCTTCACCTTCGAGCTGCTGTTCGAGCTGTACGAGAACGAGGTTGAGTACACCCATGACCTCTACGACGCCCTCGGCCTGGCCGAGGACGTGAAGAAGTTCCTGCACTACAACGCGAACAAGGCGCTGATGAACCTGGGCTACGAGCCCATGTTCCCGGCCGAGACCACGAACGTGAACCCCGCCATCCTCTCCGCGCTCTCCCCGAACTCGGACGAGAACCACGACTTCTTCTCCGGATCAGGCTCCTCCTACGTGATCGGCAAGGCCGAGAACACCGAGGACGAGGACTGGGACTTCTGATCCCGTCCGCCTGAGCCCCGTCCCGACGACGGCCGGTCGCCTCCCCACGGAGGCGCCCGGCCGTCGTCGTCTCGCGAGATGCATCACACGTCGGCCCCGGGCACCGCAGTATGACGCTGCGCGTCACCGGCCTGCACGATGGAGCGCACACGCTGCGATAGGCTTGGGCCCAGCTTCAGGAGAAGCGGCTGTGGATCCCGCCTCGGCGGGTCCACGTGGTCCCACGACGAGCCGCTCGCCAACCCCATGTTCACGGGTGGCAACGGACCGAGAAGCGGCCCGCCTCCGCTGCGTGCAGACCCCTCGAGGGGAGCCCGCGGTGACTGGGGGACGGGCAAGAGCAGCGTTCGAAAGGATCCCGGCCTCCGGCTCGGGGCGTCTCTCGCCCCCGCCCGCCGTGCTGTGCCCCGCGGGGAATCACCCACCGCACGGCCCACTCCGCACCGTTCCGTACCCGCCGCGCCCACCCGCGCCGGCGACGTCGCACCGTCCTCCAAGGAGAACCCCATGACGACCCCCTCGAACATCTCCCGCCGCTCCTTCGCCGGCCTGTCCCTGGCCGCCGTCGGCGCGTTCGCCCTGACCGCCTGCAACTCGCAGGCCGAGGAGAAGAGCGACGACGGCGCCCAGACCGTGCGCATCGGCGTCGTGTCCGAGAACGAGTCGCACCGCGCCCTGGTGAAGCTCGCGAAGGAGAAGCACGGCATCGACGTCGAGATCCGCAACTTCACCGAGTACACGCAGCCGAACCCGGCGCTGGACAACGGCGACATCGACATGAACTGGTTCCAGCACATCGCCTACTTGGCCGACTACAACCAGGCCTCCGGCAAGGACCTGACGATGATCGGGACCACCGAGATCATCCCGCTGCCCCTGTACTCCAAGAAGTACACGGACGTCTCCGAGTTCAAGAAGGGCGACACCGTCGCCATCCCGAACGACACCGTGAATCAGGCCCGTGCCATCAATGTGCTCGTCGCCGCCGGCCTGTTGAAGCTGTCCAATGAGACCATCCGCCCGGAGGTCCGCGACATCGACGAGGCCGCCTCCACCGTGACGGTGCAGCCCGTGGCCGCGCAGCAGACCGTGAACGCGCTCGAGTCCGTGCAGGGCGCGGTCATCAACAACACCTTCTCGGCGGACGCCGGCATCGACACGAACACCGCCCTGTTCAAGGACGACCCCGAGGACGACTCCGCCAAGCCGTACGTCAACGGCTTCGCCGTGCGTCGCGAGGACCGCGACAACGAGACCTACAAGAAGATCGCGGCCCTGTACCACGAGCAGCCCGTGCTGGATGAGTCCGCGAAGCTCTCCTCCGGCACGAGCGTGCCGGTGCAGCTCGACACCGCCCAGATCGACGAGACCCTGAAGCAGTACCAGGACGCGATCGCGAAGCAGGGCGCCTGATCCATGGCAGGTTCCCATACGTCCGACCGTGACGCGGTCACCCCGGGGCGCCCCTCCGCGGGCGCCCCGGGGGAGCCGGTCATCGTCTTCGACCACGTCAGCCGCGTCTACGCCACCAAGAAGGGTGCCGGTGTGAAGGCCGTGGACGACGTCTCGCTCGCCGTGAACCGCGGCGAGGTCTTCGGCGTCATCGGCTTCTCCGGCGCCGGCAAGTCCACCCTGATCCGCATGATCAACGGGCTGGAGAAGCCGACGTCGGGCACCGTCACGGTGCTGGGCCAGCAGGTCTCCCATCTCTCCGAAGCGAAGCTGCGTCCGCTGCGCACCCGCATCGGCATGGTGTTCCAGCAGTTCAACCTGCTGACCTCCCGCACGGTGGCCGGGAACATCGAGTTCGCTCTGGACACGGCCGGCTGGCCGCGGTCCAAACGCCGCGCTCGCGTGGCGGAGCTGCTCGAGTTCGTCGGCCTGGCGGACAAGGCCAAGCACTACCCGGAGCAGCTCTCGGGCGGCCAGAAGCAGCGCGTCGGCATCGCCCGCGCCCTGGCCGCCGAGCCGGAGATCCTGCTCGCAGACGAGGCCACCAGCGCCCTGGATCCCTCGACGACGCACGAGGTGCTCTCCGTGCTGCGCCGCGTCAACGAGGAGCTCGGGGTCACGATCGTGGCCATCACCCACGAGATGGAGGTCATCCGCTCGATCGCCGACCGCGTCGCCGTGATGGACAGCGGCCGCGTGGTGGAGTCCGGCAAGGTCTACGACCTCTTCTCTCGGCCCGCCCACTCCGCCGACGCCGCGTCCTTCGTGGCCACGGCGCTCAAGGACCGGCCGAATGCCGAGGAGGTGGCCCGCATCCGGGCGCGCACCGAGGGTCGGCTGATCATGGTCTCGCTCAAGGACTCCGCCGCGGTCTCGGCGGTGCTCGGCACCGCATCGACGCGCGGCGTGGGCTTCGAGATCGTCCACGGCGGCATGTCCGCCACCAAGGACTCCGCGTACGGCCTGCTCACCGTGGCGCTCACGGGCGAGGCCGCCGCGGTGGACGCGTTTGTCGCGGACCTGGCCGGCGCCGGAGACGTGCAGGAGGTGCACCAGTGATCGACCGATTCCAGAACCTCGACTGGGGGTACTACGGCCCCGAGCTGATGACCGCCGTGGGGGACACCCTCTACATGGTCGGCTGGTCCTTCATCCTCGGCGGCATCCTCGGCCTGCTGGTCGGGCTCGTCCTCTACACCACGCGCCCGGGCGGCATCTTCGCCAACCGTGCCGTCTACCTGGTCACGAACTTCATCGTGAACCTCATCCGGCCCATCCCGTTCGTCATCCTCATCGCCGCCCTGCAGCCGCTGACCATCGCGGTGCTCGGCACCGGCATCGGCAACACCGCCGTGGTGTTCTGCATGATCTGGGCGTCCACGTTCGGCATCGCCCGCATCGTGGAGCAGAACCTCGTCTCGCTGGACCCCGGCGTGATCGAGGCCGCCCGCGCGATGGGCGCCTCCCGCATGCGGATCGTGCGCGCCGTGGTGCTGCCCGAGGCCCTCGGCCCGCTGATCCTCGGCTTCACGTTCGTGATCATCTCGCTCGTGGACATGTCCGCGATGGCGGGCATCATCGGCGGCGGCGGCGTCGGCAACTTCGCCATCGTGGAGGGCTACAACCGGTTCCGTCCGGAGGTCACCTGGCTGGCCGTGATCGTGGTGATCGTGTTCGTCCAGGCGCTGCAGCTGATCGGCAACGGCATCGCCCGCAAGGTCATGCGCCGCTGAACCCCGGCTCGGTCCGCACGACGACGGCCGGTGACATCCCCGCGGGGACGTCACCGGCCGTCGTCGTCGTTCTGGCAGACTTCGGCCCATGACCGACATCACCTCCACCCCCGCGACCTCCGTCGCCGGCGATCCCCTGGCCTTCTACGTCCGCCTCGGCGAGCCCACCGTGGACGCCGACGGCGTCCGCACCTCCCGCGTGCGCTCCACCGTGCACGCCCAGGGCGCATGGCGGGAAGAGGAGATGCACATGGCCGCCGTCTCGGGCCTGCTGCTGCACGAGGTGGCTGCGCACGAGACCACTCCCGGGCTGCGGGTGGGACGGCTCTCCTACGACATCCTGGGCACGCTCTGGTCGGGCGAGCTCGAGGTGGTCACGCGCACCCTGCGTCCGGGCCGCACCATCGAGCTCGTCGAGTCCGTGCTCCACGCCCGGGGCCGCACCGTGCTGACCCTGCGCGCCTGGCTGCTGTCCACCTCGGACACCTCCGCCGTCGCCCAGCTGCCGGACGAGCCCCTCCCGCCGCGCTCGCAGGCGCAGTCGCACAACGCGCTCCACGGATGGGGAGGCGGGTACATCGCCTCCCTCGACGGCGTCGTCCTGCCCGGCCACGGGCCGGGCCACGGCCGGGTGTGGCTCACCACGGACCGCGAGATGGTGGCGGGGGAGAGCACGAGCGACCTGGTGCGCCTGATCAGCCTCACCGACGCGGCCAACGGGATCGCCCCGGCCCTGCCGGCGAAGCCGGGCGGGTGGTTCTTCCCCAACGTGGACCTGCAGATCCACCTGTACCGCGAGCCCACCGGCCACTGGCTCGGCCTCGCGGGGCAGGTCACGGTGGGCCCGGACGGCGTGGGCCTGACCAGCACCGTCCTCCACGACGACGACGGCCCCTTCGCCCACGCCGAGCAGACCCTCACCCTGCGCTCCTGGCCGGCCGAGGGCGGCCTGTGAGCGCAGCTCCCCGGCTGCGCTGGGCCGTGCAGGAGCGGACCCTCGGGGCCGTCGAAGACCTCGACTGGGCCATGGACGAGCTGGCCGTCTTCCGCGCCGCCGCGGCCGAGGGAAGGGCCCTCGACGGCCTGATCCGCGTGTACGTGCCCGAACCGACGGTCGCGTTCGGCCAGCGCGACGCCCGGCTGCCCGGCTTCGAGGCCGCGGCCGCGGCGGCCCGCGCCCACGGCTTCGAGCCGGTGGTGCGCCGGGCCGGCGGACGGGCGGCGGCCTACCACCACGGCTGCCTGGTGGTGGACCACCTGAGCCAGCAGGAGGACGCGGCGCTCACGCAGCAGGCCCGGTTCGCGGAGTTCGCCGACCTGTTCGTGCGGGCGTTCGCGCGCATGGACGTGCCCGCCTCCGTGGGCGAGATTCCGGGGGAGTACTGCCCGGGCGAGTTCTCCGTGCAGGGTCCTGCGCCGACATACCCGGTGAAGCTGGCCGGCTCCGCGCAGCGCGTGGTGAAGGGGGCGTTCCTGTTCTCCACCCACGTGGTGGTGTCCGACCCCGCTCCGCTGCGGGCCGTGCTCGTCGACGTCTACCGGGAGCTCGGTCTGGACATGGATCCCCGTACGGCGGGCGCGGCCGAGGACGTGCGTCCCGGGGTGAGCGTTCCCGCGTTCGCCGCGGCCCTGCGGGAGGAGTACACGGCGTGGGCGGCCGCCGCCGGGATCGAGGTCGTGGCCGAGCAGCTCGCCGTCCTCGGCGCGCGCACCTCCGGCTGAGGGCACGGACTGGCTGCGGGCGGGCCGTCAGGCCGTGAGATCCGCGATGATCTCCCGCTTGCGTCGCGGGGTGAAGCCGGCCGCCACGGCCGCCGCCCGGCGCGCCGCGTCCGTCCGGTACAGGGACCAGCCCCGCTGCACGAGGAACGGCACCGGCTTGCGGCGTTCGGCGACATCGCGCACGAACCGGCGGGCCGCCGTCGTGGTCCGCGCCTGGTCGATGTACCAGGCCGCGTAGTGGACCTCGGCCCGGTCCAGGGCGGCGGGCATGCGCTCGGCGAAGATGCCCTCCGCCACGATCACCCCGTCCGGCTCGAGCGCGACGGTGCTGTGCCCGCGGACGGAGGACGTGGAGATGTCGTAGTCGGGCACGCGCGTGGCGCCCTCCTCGAGCAGCTCGACGACGGCGTCCACGGCCGCCTGCTCATCCCACGTTCCGGGGTGGTCCCAGTCGATCTCACCGTAGGGGGTGCGCGGGAACACGGGGCCGGGCCCGCCCGCGGCGCCGTCGTCGGACTGCGGACGGTAGAACGCATCGAGCGAGAGGTGGGGCCGGCCGTGCCGCCGGGCCAGGTAGGACTTGCCGGAGCCCGACGCGCCGCCGAGCAGGATCACGGAGGGAGGGGGCGAGGCGGGGAGGATGGTCACGGGGGACCATTCTTCCCCACCTCGGCGCGTCCTCAGTGGCCGCGGTCGATCCACTCCTGCAGGTGCGGCTTCTCCGTGCCGATCGTGGTGGAGTCGCCGTGGCCGGTGTGGACCACGGTGGCCTCCGGCAGCGGGAGCAGGCGCTCGCGGATGGACTCGATGATCGTGTCGAAGTCCGAGTACGAGCGGCCGGTGGCGCCGGGCCCGCCCTGGAACAGGGTGTCGCCGGAGAACACGACGCCGGTCGGGGCGCCGTCGTCGCCGGCCTCGCCCAGGGCGGGGGCGTACAGGCAGACCGAGCCGGGGGAGTGACCGGGGGTGTGCAGCACCCGCAGCTCGACGCCGGCCACGCGCAGGACGTCGCCCTCGGCGAGCGCGCCGTCGGGCTCCTCGTCGGGGAAGACGTCGTCCCAGAGCATGCGGTCGGCGGGGTGGAGCAGCACGGGGGCGTCCACCATCTGGCGGAACTCCTGGACCTGGCGGATGTGGTCGTCGTGGCCGTGGGTGAGGACGATGGCCAGCACCTGGCGGCCGTTCACCTTCTTCCAGACGGCCGAGGCGTCGTGGGCCGGGTCGATGACGACGCACTGCTCCGCGCCGCCGACGATCCACACGTTGTTGTCCACGTCGAACGTCTCCCCGTCCAGGGAGAACGTGCCGGAGGTGACCAGGTGATCGATGCGCGCCATCAGAGCACCACCACCGAGCGCAGGACGTCGCCGGACTTCATCGTCTCGAAGGCCTCGTTCACCTCGTCCAGGGCGATGGTCTCCGTGACGAACTCGTCCAGCGGCAGGCGGCCCAGGCGGTACTGGTCCACGAGCATGGGGAAGTCGCGCTCCGGCAGGCAGTCGCCGTACCACGAGGACTTCAGCGCGCCGCCGCGGCCGAACACCTCCGGCAGGGGCAGCTTCAGCTCCATGCCGGGGGTGGGCACGCCCACCAAGACGACGCGGCCGGCCAGGTCCCGGGCGTAGAACGCCTGCTCGTAGGTCTCCGGGCGGCCGACCGCCTCGATGACCACGTCGGCGCCGAAGCCGCCGGTCGCCGCGCGGATGGCCTCCACGGGGTCCTCGTCCTTCGAGTTCACGGTGTGGGTGGCGCCGAGCTCCTCGGCCTTCGCGAGCTTCTTGGCGTCGATGTCCACCGCGATGATCGTGGTGGCGCCGGCGAGCTTCGCCCCGGCGATCGCGGCCACGCCGACGCCGCCGCAGCCGATCACGGCCACGGACTCGCCGCGCTTGACCTCGCCGGTGTTGATGGCCGCGCCGATGCCGGCCATGATCCCGCAGCCGAGCAGGCCGACCGCGGCCTGTTCCTCGGGCGTGTCAACGCCGTCGACCTGGGTGCACTGCTTGGCGTGGACGAGCGTCTTGTCCGCGAACGCCCCGATGCCCAGGGCCGGGGACAGCTCCGTGCCGTCCTCGAGGGTCATCTTCTGGGTCGCGTTGTGGGTGTTGAAGCAGTACTTCGGCTCGCCCTTCCGGCACGCGCGGCACTCGCCGCACACGGCGCGCCAGTTGAGGATCACGGTGTCGCCGACCTTGACGTGGTCGACGCCCTCGCCGATCGCGGAGACCACACCCGTGGCCTCGTGGCCGAGCAGGTACGGGTACTCATCCCCGATCCCGCCCTGCTGGTAGTGCAGATCCGTGTGGCAGACGCCGCAGGTCTTGATGTCGACGACGGCCTCGCCGGGTCCCGGATCGGGGATGACGATGGTCTCGACGGTGACGGGGGCGTCCTTCGCCATGGCGACGACGCCGCGGACCTTCTGGGACACGTTGTTCCTCCTGGTGGTGGGGATCTGCCCGATGCCGCGCATGCGTGGGGCGGCGCGGCGTGCGGGCTCGTTCTGCCCATCCCATCACAGGACTCTGTGCGACGCATCGGTGAGAGGCCCGGGCCTGGGGTGTGGTGTCGCCGCGGCGGCCGGGGGAGACTGCAACCTGAGCCGCAACATCGATGTGAACGGAGGGGCGAACCGTGGCACGACATGGCAGAGACGAGGACGAGGCCCACGAGGCTCCAGCCGGGGCTCCGGCCGGTGCCGGCACGCTCGCTCAGTGGCGCATCCCACTGGTGGGGCTGCTGATCGGCGTCGGGCTGGGCGTGGTGTTCGGACTGGGCACCGAGAGGCCCTGGGGCACCGTGATCGGCTGCGCGATGATGGGCTTCGCCCTCGGCATCGCGTGGATGTATGTCGAGCGCGGCCGGGACGGGAGGGACCGCTGACGTGTGCGGCCGCTACGTGATGGCCCGCGCCACGAGCGACCTGGTGGCCCTGGGCGATGCCGAGGCGAATGAGGACCTGGTGCTGCGCCAGAGCTGGAACGTGGCGCCGACAGCCGAGGTGCCGATCCTCGTGGCGCACGCGGACGACGTCGGCGCCGGAGGCACCCGTGGGGGCGACGGCGGTGCCGGGGTGACCCGGCGGATCCACGTGGCCCGCTGGGGCCTGGTGCCGCCGTGGGCGAAGGAGCTGTCCGTGGGGTCCCGTGCGTTCAACGCGCGCTCGGAGACCGTGGCCTCCAAGCCGACGTTCCGGGCCGCCGTCCGCGCCCGCCGCTGCGCCGTGCCGGTGGAGGGCTACTACGAGTGGAAGGCGCCGGAGCCTGGTGCCAAGGGTCCCGACGGGCGGGCCGCGAAGAAGGAGCCCTACTACGTGCACCCGGCCGGGGCCGGGGACGGCGAGGGGCCGGTCATCTGGTTCGCCGGCCTGTACGAGTGGTGGCAGGACCCCGAGGCCAAGGCCGCGGGGGAGGACGCCTGGGTCCTCTCGACGACGATCCTCACCATGGCCGCGCCCGACGCGGACGACGACGATCCGGTGCTCGCCGCGCTCGGCCAGCTGCACGACCGGCTGCCCGTGCCCATGGATGCCGAGACGATGGACCGGTGGCTCGCTCCGGACACGCTCGGGTCTGCCGAAGAAGCCGACGCCCTCGTGGGCCAGGTGTGCGCCGGCGCGTACGACGTCGCGGCGGGCTGGTCGCTGCGGCCCGTGGGGAGCGCCGTGGGGAACGTCCGGAACAACGGGCCAGAACTGATCCAGGAGATGAGAGAGCAGCAGGGCACGCTGCTCTGAGAGACGGGGCGACGGGGATGACCTGCCCGTGAGACGCGGAAGCGCGGTGCCGCGGTGAGGCCGGAGACGGTCATCTCCTGTTCACCCTGTCCGTGGGCGGCACCCCGGTGGCCGCCCTCGACGACGAGACCGCCGGCATTCCGGAGGGCAACAGAGGCCCCTCTGCCGGGCTCGTCTACGCGTGGGGCGAGCACAGCCGGGCCGACCCCGTGTTTGGGGACTACCCCGAGCGGGTCCTCGCGCTGAAGTACGCCGAGCCGGGCGTGGAGCTGCCATTGTGGTCCAAGCGCCAGGGCGACGACGCGTCGGTCGCGGACCTCTCGTGGGGTCCGCGCTGGGGCACCCTCTGGCGCGACACCGCGTTGGAATTTTCACCGGGTTTCACTACCTCGCCGACGCGACATACCCGACCGACGACCGCCTCGTTCGCGACTGGTCGCTGGACGGGGTGACCAGGAGTGAGGACGTCATCATCACCCAGGACGCGGAGCGGTCCGACGTCTTCGCACTCGTGGAGTCGCTCGCGGATGGGCAGAAGCCCCGGGCCCTGAACGTGCCGGCGGGGGAGGACGCCCACACGACCCCGGACACGGTCGAGACCGGGCGTGAGGTGCCGGCGGGCGCGCTCGGAGCGCTCGCGGCCGTCGGCGCGGGACTCGTGTTCCTGGCCCGGGGGTGGGTGCGCCGGGTCTGACGCACCTGCCCGACGAGTGGGCCGCGGGGCGGTGGACGGGAGACCGTCGGCCGCCCCGCGGTCTGTGCTCAGCCGGCCGGAGTGGATTCGATGGGGCCGGTGCAGCCCCAGGCTGAGGAGTCGACGCTGCAGTCATCGGCGACATTGCGGGTGATGGTGCGCCAGATGTCCGCGGTGACGGGGGCCGAGTCGAGGCTGATGGTGCCCGGGATGAGCACCCACTCGCCCCCGGCCTCCCGGTATTCGCCGATGTAGACGGTGGTGAGGCGGACCGTGTACTGCCCGGTGTCCTCGTACACGTGGCTCGTGGGGGTGGGGACGTTGAACTCCGGCTGGCTCTGGCCTGCGACCGAGGTGGTCTTGGTGGGGGACCCGTCCCCGTAATCCCAGTGGAAGCTCACCGGCGTGGCGCGGAGTTCGACCTCGACCCCGTTGAGGGTGGTGACGAGCGTGCGCGTCTCGGCGTCTGCGTAGAAGTTGGTCTCCGCATGGCGGATCCCGCGTCCGCCATTGTCCGACCGGATCTCAGGCTCCAGCACGAGGAGCGTGCGGACCTCGTCGATGGAGACGGGCGGGGTGCCGTTGCTGGAGGCCTTGGCCGTCCAACATTTAGGGGCGCCATAGGCGGGATTAGCATCAGGCTGACGAGTGTCTACGGTCTGCGCCCTGATCCACGAACCCTCGGGGCAGAAGTTCGCCTCTTGCTCTCGACAACTCTCGAAATCCGGATTGCCCAGCTGCCCCGAGAAGCATGCACTGACCGTTTTGTGCTCTAGGTGTGGGTCCGGGCGGGCGGCGGTCGCTGAGTAATCAGTTGCAACAACTGAACTTGAGGTTGATGAGTGTCTATCTGAGCATTTCTTATTCGCCGCAATGCCCTTTTTATTTATTGAGTAGTGGCTCTTCGAAGAAGTGCACGACTCGATGTCTCGTGCGTGTGAAGGGGTGGCGGCGGCAGTGGTAGGCACGAACAGGAGGCTGATCAATAATGCCACTAATGCAATCCAGGTGCGCCCCATCAGTTAGATCCGATCGAACCTTCATATGACATCTCATCAACAATCCAGTGTGAAGATTCGGGGTTAAACGAGACCTCCGCGATCCAAGGCTGCTTGGAGGCCGCTTCAACATCTCCGTTCTCGGGAACAACCCCGCCCTTGGTGTATCCCGTTCCTGTGCCCGTAGTGACAAGGAGTGTCGAGACATACCCGGTTTCGGATCGATGAGTCAGAATCGAATCGATCTGTACCTCAGTGCCGGTGTACCACCCCCCGTCTTTGTAGATCATTTGCAGGTCGTTCGAGCTGAACTGGCAGAACTCGCAATACTCGCTGTAGAGAGAGTCGAGGAGTTCCGTGTCTCCGGTCTGCTCGGCGTAGTAGTGCACGTCCCAGAAGTAGCGAATCGCCGCCTCGGCGCCCTCCTTGGTCTCTTCCTTCATGGCGGCGGGCATCTCCGGCTTGGGCACGTTCTGAGCGGGGCCGTCGGCAGACGCGGGCATGTATTCGCCGGACCCGCTCGTCGTGGCCGCGGGGGATGAGCTGACGCCTGCGGTCTCGCTCGTGCTCGCGGGCGCGGACGTCTCGACGGCGGGCTTGGCGGACGAGGGCGACGTCGTCGACGACTCGGCGGGCTCGGACTGTCCGCCGCAGGCGGTCAGCGCGAGCGCCAAGGCCACGCTGAGCGTGCCGGCCTGGGCGAATCGGTGGCGGCGCAGGGCGCGCCCGGGTGCGGTGAGAGACATTTCCCCTCCAACTGGACGTCCGTCGTGTGTCCGCGCCTCCCGCGCTGATCCCGCAGCGCGGTGCCCGTGGCATGCGAGGCCCGGTTGGTTCGGAGTATACGCAGGCGGATTGTGGTCCTGCTCGCATTGTCCACAGGGCCGTGCCGACGCACTTCGTCCGGCCCAAGAGACGATTTTCTCGTGCATGTGCGCCCCAGGGTCGGATTCGAGGTCCCCCGCCAGGACTCGGCCAGCCGGTCTCACGAAAAGGGCGTTCCCGGCCTCGCTCGTCTCGGGGCGATGCGTCCTTAACGTGTCCGGCGGCCACCCTACGTTCGCCTCCATCGCATTCGAACACATATTCGAGTACGATCGGGGGTGCGGCCCCACCTTCCCACTTCTTCCCCGCGTCCGGTCCGCCGGACGGGCCGCGCTCCCATCGCCCGACGGCATCCCGTCGTCGGTCCGGTCAGCAGTGCACAGGGAGAGAAGCAGAATGGGAGTCCTCACACAGTCGGTGGCGGTGGAGTGCGGGGCAGACGGTACCCCGCAGGGGCTGCGCTGGAACGGGCGGGACTACGTCCTCGCAGAGCGCCCCGTGCGCTGGTTCGAGCGGCGCCGCTGGTGGGCGGAGGAGGTCCGCGCGGAGAAGGGCCGCGGCGCCGGTCTCGTCGACCACGAGATGTGGCGGCTGCAGGTCCGCCTGGCCCGGGCCGGCGCCGCGCCCCTGCAGACCCTCGACGTCGCCCACCACCTGGACTCCGGCCGGTGGCGGCTCGTGCGCGTCCACGAGCACGCCCAGGACCTGAGGCGGTCGGCATGAGCCAGGCCGCCGCGGCCGGACGCACCGCCGCCCCCTTCGCCCACCTGCACGTCGCCTCCGCGTTCAGTGCCCATTACGGGGTCAGCTGGCCCGAGGACCTCGTGGCCGCCGCCGCGGCCGCGGACATGGACCTGCTGGCCTGCACCGACCGGGACGGGCTCTACGGCATGGCCAAACACGTGGGCGCCTGCCTGCGCCACGGCATCACCCCGATCGTGGGCGTGGACCTGGCCGTCCGGTGGAGCGAGGACGAGGACGCCGGCCGCGTGGTCGTGCTCGCCCGAGGAGGCTGTCATGGCTCCGGCTACCGCTCCCTGTGTGAGCTCGTCTCCGCCGCCCACGCCCGCACCACCGGGGGAGCGGCGGGCGGCAGCCCGTGGGCCAGCGTCGCCGAGCTCGCCGCCGCGGCGGCCGGCCGGGTCCCCACCGCCGCCAACCGGGACAACCCGCCCACCCCCGAGCTGTTCGTCCTCCTCGGCCCGGACTCGGACGTCGGCCGCCACCTGGCCCGCCGCCGGTACGCGGCCGGCCTCGCCGCCCTGCGCCGCTGGAAGGCGGCCCTGCCCGCAGGCAGCCCCCACGCCGACGTCGTCACCCACCTCTCCGCCCCCGGCCACCGCCTCGACACCGGGCACGCCGTGAAGACCCTCCGCGCCGCCCGCCAGGCCCGCATCCCCGCCGTCCTGACCAACGCCGTGCGCTACGCGGCCCCGGACGGTGCCGCCACCGCGGACGTCCTCGACGCCGTCCGCGCCCTCAGCTCCCTCGACGCCCTCCACGACCTGCAGCCCAACGGGCAGGGCTGGCTCAAGTCCACCGCCGCCATGCACCGCATCGCCCACGAGGTCGCCTCCGCCGCCGACGACCGCCCCGCCCCCCTGCTCGAGGCCACCCGCCGCCTCGCCGAGGCCTGCGCACTCGACCCCGAGACCGACCTCGGCTGGGGCGTGCCTCGCGTCCCCGAGGCCGCCGTCATCGGCATCGACGGCCCCCCGGAGCACGTGCTGCGCGAGCGCACCCGCACCGGCCTCCTCGCCCGCTACCCCCACCTCCACACCGGAGGAGGCCTCCCCGGCACCAGCCAGGCGGCCCGAGACCTGCAGGACCGCGCCGAACACGAGCTCGGCATCATCACCCGACTCGGCTTCTCCTCCTACTTCCTCACCGTGGCCGCCGTCGTCGACCTCATCGAGGGCATGGGCATCCGCGTGGCCGCCCGCGGCTCCGGCGCCTCCTCCCTCGTCAACCACGCCCTGCGCATCTCCCATGTCGACCCCATGGCCAACGGCCTGATCATGGAGCGCTTCCTCTCCACCGACCGCTCCACCCTCCCGGACATCGACATCGACGTGGAGTCCGCCCGCCGCCACGAGATCTACCACGCCGTCGTCGAACGCTTCGGCGCCGAGCGCACCACCCTCATGAGCATGCAGAACGCCTACCGGGCCCGCGGCGCCGTCCGCGACGCCGGCCTCGCCCTCGGCATGCCCGAACCCGAGGTGGACGCCATCGCCAAGCAGCTCTGGCGCTTCTCCGCCTCGAACTTCCGCGAAGCCCTCCAGCGCATGCCCGAACTCGGCGGCCTCTCCCGCCGCATCGAGTCCGGCCGCGCCGAGGGCGACCGCCAGCTGGACCTGCTCGTCGACCTCACCGAACGCCTCGACCGCCTGCCCCGCCACATCTCCATGCACCCCTGCGGCGTCATCCTCGGCGACGCCACCCTGCTGCACCGCACCCCCGTCCAGCCCTCCGGCATGGGCCTGCCCATGAGCCAGTTCGACAAGCACGACATGGACCCCATGGGCTTCCTCAAGCTCGACATCCTCGGCGTGCGCATGCAGTCCGCCATCGCCTACACGATCGCCGAGGTCGAACGCACCACGGGCGAGCGCATCGACCTCGAACAGGTGCCCCTCGACGACGACGCCACCTACGCGATGATCCGCACCACCCACACCCTCGGCTGCTTCCAGATCGAGTCCCCGGGCCAGCGCGAACTCGTCGGCAAACTCGCCCCCCGCGAGTTCAACGACCTCACCGTGGACATCTCCCTCTTCCGCCCCGGCCCCATGCAGTCCGACATGGTCCGACCCTTCCTTGAACAGCGGCACGGCTGGGCACCCGCCCACTACCCGCACCCCGACCTGCGGCCCGTCCTCGCCGAGACCCACGGGGTCACCGTCTTCCACGAACAGGTCCTGCGCACCATGGACGTCATGACCGGCTGCGGACTGGCCCGCGCCGACGAGCACCGCCGCCTCCTCGGCGGCCCGCAGGAACACCTCGTCGAAGAGGCCTTCCGCACCGGCGCCCTCGCCCGCGGCTACTCCCTCGAAGTCATCGACGAGGTCTGGGCCACCCTCTCCGCCTTCGGCTCCTTCGGCTTCTGCAAGGCCCACGGCGCCGCCTTCGCCGTCCCCACCTACCACTCCGCCTGGCTCAAGACCCACCACCCCGCCGCCTTCATGGCCGCCATCCTCGAACACGACCCCGGCATGTACCCCGCCCGCCTCATGGTCGCCGAGGCCCGCCGCATGGGCATCCCCGTCCTCCCCGTGGACGTCAACGCCTCCTCCCGCCACGTCCACGTCGAGTGGGTCCCCGCCCACCCCGAGATCGACGACGGCGCCCCCGGCCGCTGGGGCATCCGCCTGCCCCTCACCAGCCTCTCCGGACTCAGCGAAGCCGAGACCGACCGCCTCGACGCCGGCCGTCCCTACCGCTCCCTCGCCGACGTCCGCGACCGCGCCCGCCCCACCGCCCGCAACCTCGAACGCCTCGCCCAGCTCGGCGCCCTCGACTGCCTCCTCCCACCCGGCGGCGCCTCCCGCACCGACCTCGTCCACCACCTCGAACTCCAGCACTCCACCACCCGCGGCACCGCCCCCGGCCGCACCGCCCCGCGCTCGCGGTCCGCCCGTCCACGGCAGGTGGAGGGCCAGCTGGCCCTGGACCTGCCGGACACCGAGCTCACCGCCCTCGCCCCGCTCTTCCCGGACCCGGGCCCGGCCGCCCGGGTCCGCACCGAGCTGGAGCTCACCGCCCTGGACGTCACCGCCCACCTCATGGACTCCCACGCCCCGTACCTGGACGCGCTCGGCGTCACCCGGGCGAAGGACCTGCTCGGGCTGCGCACGCAGTCCCGGGTGCTCGTGGCAGGGGTGCGCGTGGCCACCCAGACCCCGCCCATGCGCAGCGGCAAGCGGGTGGTGTTCCTCTCCGTGGACGACGGCACCGGCTGCGTGGACGCCTCCTTCTTCACGGAGGCCCAGCACGCCTCGGGAGAGATGCTCTTCTCCGCCCGCCTCCTGCTGATCGAGGGCACCGTCCGGCGCACCGGCGACCGGGCCGTGTCCGTCCAGGCCGTGCGCGCCTGGGACCTGCACCGGCCCGAGACGCTCCCGGACCCCGACTACCTGGACGCCACCCGGCAGCAGTGGCGGGACTGGCTCGCGGCGGACCGCCGAGCCGCCGCCGCGCGCCGCAGCAGCCGGGCGGGCACCGGGGCGCAGCCCCTGCCGGACATCCCGCACCACGGCACGGGCGGCTGGCCCGTGAAGGTGCGCACCGACGTCGGACCGGCCGGCGGGGCCCGCCCCGGCCGCACGGCACCCGATCGGCCCGCGCCGGAGCACACCCCGATCCCGGTGCCCCACCCGGAGACGTGGGAGCTGCTGCCCACCCCGGACAGATGAGACCGTCCGCCTCCGTGCCCCGCCGTCCGGCCGCGCCCCTAGAATGGGACGCGGCCGACGGTGGCCCCCGTACGCCACCGATCCCGAAGCCAGACCTCGAAGGAGCACCGTGTCGGAGCCGAAGAACATCCTGCTGACCGTGGACGGAGAGCTGCGGGAGGTGACGCACGGCACCACCGGCCTCGACCTCTTCCGCGAGAAGCCGACCACCGCCGTGATGCGGGTGGACGGCCTGCTCTGGGACCTGGCCCGCGAGATCCCCGCCGGCGCATCCGTCGAGTCGGTGGACATCACGGAGCCCGAGGGACTCGAGGTGCTGCGGCACTCCACCGCCCACGTGATGGCCCAGGCCGTGCAGCAGCTGCGCCCGGGCGCCAAGCTCGGCATCGGCCCGTACATCACGGACGGCTTCTACTTCGACTTCGACGTCGACGAGCCCTTCACCCCCGAGGACCTCAAGCAGATCTCCTCGCTCATGCAGAAGATCGTGAAGTCCGGCCAGACCTTCCGCCGCCGCGTCGTGGACGAGGAGACCGCCCGCGCCGAGATGGCGGAGGAGCCCTACAAGCTCGAGCTGCTCGGCAAGAAGGACGCCGCGGACACCGCCGGCGAGGGCGCCTCCGTGGAGGTCGGGGCCGGGGAGATCACCATCTACGACAACGTGGACCGCAAGACCGGCGACGCCGTGTGGTGCGACCTCTGCCGCGGCCCGCACCTGCCCTCCACCAAGCTCATCGGCAACGGCTTCGCGCTCACCCGCTCCGCCGCCGCCTACTGGCTCGGCAATGAGAAGAACAAGCAGCTGCAGCGCATCTACGGCACCGCCTGGGCCAGCAAGGACGACCTCAAGGCCTACCAGGAGCGTCTCGCCGAGGCCGAGCGCCGCGACCACCGCAAGCTCGGCGCCGAGCTGGACCTGTTCTCCTTCCCGGACGAGCTCGGCTCCGGCCTGCCCGTGTTCCACCCGCGCGGCGGCATCATCCGCAAGGAGATGGAGGACTACTCCCGTCGGCGCCACACCGAGGCCGGCTACGAGTTCGTCTACACCCCGCACATCACCAAGCAGCACCTCTACGAGGTGTCCGGCCACCTCGACTGGTACGCGGACGGCATGTTCCCGCCCATGCACATCGACGAGGTCCGTGATCCCGAGACCGGCGAGATCACCCGCCAGGGGCAGAACTACTACCTCAAGCCGATGAACTGCCCCATGCACAACCTGATCTACCGCTCCCGCGGCCGGTCCTACCGTGAGCTGCCGCTGCGGCTGTTCGAGTTCGGCTCCGTGTACCGGTACGAGAAGTCCGGCGTGGTGCACGGGCTCACGCGCGTGCGCGGCATGACCCAGGACGACGCCCACATCTACTGCACCCGCGAGCAGATGAAGGAGGAGCTGACCACCACGCTCAACTTCGTCCTCGACCTGCTCAAGGACTACGGCCTCAACGACTTCTACCTCGAGCTCTCCACGAAGGACCCGGAGAAGTTCGTCGGCTCCGACGAGATCTGGGAGGAGGCCACCCGCACCCTCGCCGAGGTCGCGGAGGCCTCCGGTCTGCAGCTCGTCCCGGATCCGGGCGGCGCCGCGTTCTACGGCCCGAAGATCTCGGTCCAGGCCCGGGACGCCATCGGCCGCACGTGGCAGATGTCCACCATCCAGCTGGACTTCAACCTGCCCGAGCGCTTCGACCTCGAGTACCAGGCCGCCGACGGCACCCGTCAGCGCCCCGTGATGATCCACCGCGCCCTCTTCGGCTCCATCGAGCGCTTCCTGGGCGTCCTCACCGAGCACTACGCCGGCGCGTTCCCGGCCTGGCTTGCCCCGGAGCAGGTCGTGGCCATCCCGGTGGCCGAGGCATTCAACGACTACCTGGACGACGTCGTCGCGAAGCTGCGCGCCGAGGGGATCCGGGCGCGCCTGGACGACTCCTCGGACCGCTTCCCGAAGAAGATCCGCACCGCGGCCAAGGAGAAGGCGCCGTTCGTGCTGATCGCCGGCGGCGAGGACAGGGAGGCGAACGCCGTGTCCTTCCGCTTCCGCGACGGCACCCAGGACAACGGCGTGCCGGTGGAGGAGGCGATCGAACGCATTGTGAAGGCGGTGCGCGAGCGCGAGGTCACCCCATGACCAGCCCCGGCACCGGCGGATCCGACGCGCGAGCGCAGGCCCGCGCGTCGGCGGACGCCGCCGCCACGGACGGCTTCGAGCTGCCCGGCGCCCCGGACGCCTTCGAGCGGTTCTGGAACGCCCACCGCATGGCGTACGTGTCCAAGGGGACGGGCCAGGTCAAGGACGAGCACACCTGCCCGTTCTGTGCGGCCCCGCAGCGCGACGATGAGGACTCCCTCATCGTCCACCGCGGCCGCACCGCCTACGTGGTGCTGAACCTGTACCCGTACAACCCCGGTCACCTGCTCGTCTGCCCCTACCGCCACGTGCCCCTGTACACGGACACCACCACGGAGGAGGCCGCCGAGATGGCGGAGCTGACCCAGACGGCGATGCTCGCCCTCGGCCAGGCCGCCGGCGCGTCCGGCTACAACCTCGGCATGAACCAGGGGGCGGTGGCCGGCGCCGGGATCGCGGCCCATCTGCACCAGCACGTGGTGCCGCGGTGGACCGGCGACGGCAACTTCCTGCCGATCATCGCCCGGACCAAGAACATGTCGCAGACCCTGGGGGAGACCCGGCAGATCCTCGCGGACGTCTGGGACCGGGCCGCCCGGGACCACGCCGCGCGCCAGGCGGCCAACGCCCGTGCCGCGGGCGAGCATCCTCGCCCGGGGGCCGGAGGCCCCGCCTGATGCTGGACCGTCACGCGCGCGGCGTCACCACCCGCCTGTTCACCCCGGTGGCCCGTACGCTCCTGCGGGCCGGGGTCAGTCCGGACACCGTGACGGTCGTGGGCACGCTCGGCGTGAGCCTGGGCGCGCTCGTGCTGTTCCCCCTGGGGCACCTGTTCTGGGGCACGCTCTTCATCACCGCGTTCGTGTTCTCGGACCTGGTGGACGGGATCATGGCGCGCGAGGCCGGGTCCACCGGCCGCTGGGGCGCGTTCCTCGACTCCACCCTGGACCGTGTGCAGGACGCGGCCGTGTTCCTCGGGCTGTGCCTGTGGGGCTTCGGCGTCGGCGCCGCACCCGCGGTCGGCGCGCTCTCCGGGGCCTGCCTCGCCCTGGGCATGCTCGTCTCCTATGTGCGTGCCAAGGCGGAGGCCCTCGGCTGGGACGCGCACGTGGGCATCGCCGAGCGAGCGGAACGGCTCGTGGCCACCCTCGTGGTCGCCGGCCTCACCGGCCTCGGTCTGCCCCCGGTCGTCCTGGCCGTCACCTTGGGGCTGCTCGCTGCCGCGTCCTTGGTCACCGTCGGCCAGCGCATGGTCGCGGTGCGCCGCCAGGCGCGCGACGACGCCTGACCGGTCCGCCGCAGGACTCGCCCGTCAGTCCGCCGCGATCTCCGCGACGACGGCGCCCGTCACCTGCACGAGGTCGGCGGGGGCGATCTCGACATCCAGGCCGCGTTGCCCGCCGGAGACGTACATGAGTTCCGCGTCGAGAGCGGAGGAGTCCAGGACGACGGGGTGGGGCCGGCGCTGGCCCAGGGGCGAGACGCCGCCCCGCACGTAGCCGGTCCGGCGTTCGACGACGGCCAGATCCGCCAGGGCGAGTCGCTTGACGCCCAGCACCGCGGCGGCGGCCCGCAGGTCCAGCTGACCGGACACGGGCACCACGCATGCGGCGAGCGCGCCGTCGGGGTCCGCCACCATCAGCGTCTTGAACAGTCGGTCGGCGGGCACGCTGAGCGCCCGGGCGACCTGGACGCCGAACCGCTCGCCGCCGGCGTCGAGGGCCACGTCGAAGGTGTGCAGCCGGTACGGGACCCCGGCGGCCTCGAGTGCGGCGACGGCCGGCGTGGCCGCCCCGTGCCGGGCGCCGCGATCCTTCTTGCGCTGGCCCACGGCGGACTCAGGCGATCCCGGCCTGCTCGCGCACGTTGCGCTTGATGCGGCCGAGCATGGCGGACATGCCGCGCAGGCGCAGGGGGGTGAGGGCCTGGGCCAGGCCGAGGCGGGTGGGGATGTCTTCGGGCACGTCCACGACCTCGAGGGCGCTCAGCCCGTCCAGGCCCTGGGTGAGCACGGAGGCGAAGCCGCGCGTGGTGGGCGCCTCCGGGGGAGCGGTGATGAAGAGGCGGACCGGGGCCTGCGGGCCGGGCTCACCCTCGAGTTCGACGGCCAGGAACAGCGGGGTCTGACACTCCACGACCTGCTCCATCTCGGCCTCGTGGCCGTCGTAGCGCTCCGGCAGCGCCGGCAGCTCGTCCGAGAACTCCAGCAGCAGCTCGAGCTTCTCGGGATCGGGCACCCCGGCGAAGTCGTCGATGATCTCGGCCAGGGCGGCGGGCACGGCGTGGTTCTCGGTCATGGTGTCCCAGTCTAGTGATCCACGCCGTGCCGGGGGCTCAGCGCGCGGGGGCCTCGCCCGGCTCTTCGCCGACGGCGATCGGCAGGCGCACGGCGTTGCCCCACTCGGTCCAGGAGCCGTCGTAGTTGCGGACGTCCTCGTGGCCGAGCAGGTACTTGAGCACGAACCAGGTGTGGGAGGACCGCTCGCCGATGCGGCAGTAGGCGATCACGTCGTCGCCCTCCTGCAGCCCGGCGCCGGCGCGATAGACCTGCTCCAGCTCGGCGCGGGACTTGAAGGTGCCGTCCTCGTTGGCCGCGGACGCCCACGGCACGGACGCCGCCGTGGGGATGTGGCCGCCGCGCAGAGTGCCCTCCTGCGGGTAGCCGGCCATGTGCGTGGTCTCGCCCGTGTACTCGGGACGGGAGCGGACGTCGATCAGCGGGGTGGTCCCGATGGCCTGCAGGACGTCCTCGCGGGCGGCGCGCTCGGTGTGGTCGTCGCGCTCGATCACCGGGTACTCGGCGCGGGCCACGGTCGGGACCTCGCGGGTGGTCTCGCGTCCCTCCGCGATCCACTTGTCACGGCCGCCGTCCATCAGGCGCAGGTCCTCATGGCCGTAGAGGGTGAACACCCACAGGGCGTAGGCGGCCCACCAGTTGGACTTGTCGCCGTAGAACACCACGGTGGTGTCCCGGGAGATCCCCTTGGAGGCGGCGAACTCGGCGAAGGCCTCGGGGCCGACGAAGTCGCGGGTGACGGGGTCGTTGAGCTCGGTGTGCCAGTCGACGCGCTGGGCGCCGGGGATGTGGCCGGTGGAGTAGAGGAGAGCGTCCTCGTTGGACTCGAGGACCACGACGTCCTCGTCGCCGACATGGTCGGCGACCCACTGCGTGGACACCAGCTTCTCGGGGTGGGCGTACTCGGAGAACTTCGCGGCGGTATCGGTCATGGCACTGCCTTCCTTCGCGTCGGGCGGGCCCGCACGGGCCCGGGGCGGGCGGCACGACGACGGCGGGTTCCGTGTCCGTGCCCTGCACGCCAGATTACGGCACATCGGTGTCACCTAAGAGGGTAGGGGCCCCTCAGTCCGGGACACGCGAGGTCACATGGGTCGGGTCCGCGGCCCGATAGCATGGCCCGGAATCCCCGTCGTCGACCCTGGGAGTGTCCCGTGGCTCAGATCGTCCACCTCGCCGACCGTTCGCCGCAGGTCACCCCGGACCAGCTGCTGGCCGGCTTCCACCCGTCGTACCGCTTCGGCACGGTGTCCTTCGACACCTACATCCCGGACCCCGCGCACCCCACGCAGGCACAGGCCGTGGAGCGGCTGCGCCGGTTCGCGGCAGACCTCGGCCGGGGCGGCTCGGGCGGCGGGTTCCTCGGCGGCCTGTTCGGCGGGAAGAAGCGGGCGGCGGGGCCGGCCGGCATCTACCTCGACGGCGGCTTCGGTGTCGGCAAGACCCACCTGCTGGCCTCGACGTGGCACGCGGCCCCCGGACCCAAGGCGTTCGGCACGTTCGTGGAGTACACCAACCTCGTGGGCGCCCTGTCCTTCCGCAAGGCGGTGGACGAGCTCAAGGAGTACACCCTCGTGTGCATCGACGAGTTCGAGCTCGACGACCCGGGGGACACCGTGCTGATGTCCCGCCTCATGCGCGAGCTGGCCGACGCCGGCGTGCGCCTGGTGGCGACCTCCAACACCCTGCCGGGCTCGCTCGGCGAGGGGCGCTTCGCGGCGCAGGACTTCAAGCGCGAGATCCAGGTCCTGGCCGACCAGTTCGAGGTCATCCGCGTGGACGGCGAGGACTACCGCCACCGCGGCCTCTCTGCCGCCCCGTCGCCGCTGGACGACGCCGCCGTCGAGGCCACCGCCCGGGAGAACTTCCCCGACGCGGGCGTGCTCGCCGTGGACGACTTCGCGGACCTCACCGCGATGCTCTCCCGCGTGCATCCCTCCCGCTACCGCGAGCTCGTCAAGGACGTGGACGTGCTCGCCCTCCACGACGTGCACACCATCACGGAGCAGGCCACGGCCCTGCGCTTCGTGGTGTTCGCGGACCGCCTGTACGACAAGGACGTGCCCGTCCTCGCCTCCGGCGTGCCCTTCGACGCCCTGTTCACGCAGGAGATGATGCACGGCGGGTACATGAAGAAGTACTTCCGCACGGTCTCCCGCATGACCGCCCTGGTCCGGGAGGGCCAGACGGGCGTGGCCGAGCACAAGTGAGCCGGCCTGGTCGCCACTCGGGGCCGGGCGGGACGTGACGTGACGTCCTGCCCGGCCCCTCGTCGCCGAGGCGGGCCTCGCCCGGGCGGATGCGGGCCGCCGGACACGACGAAGGCCCCTCCCGAGGGGAGGGGCCTTCAGATCGGAGCGGATGACGAGATTCGAACTCGCGACCTCCACCTTGGCAAGGTGGCGCTCTAGCCAACTGAGCTACATCCGCCTGAGTCGATCCTCACGGATCGTCTCCGTGCGCGATACTGGGTTCGAACCAGTGACCTCTTCCGTGTCAGGGAAGCGCGCTACCGCTGCGCCAATCGCGCTCGTCCACCTCCGAGGAGGTGATGAACATGCCGCCACTCCCGGTCGGAGAAGCCTGCGAGGTCGGGACGGGATTCGAACCCGCGTATACGGCTTTGCAGGCCGCTGCCTCGCCTCTCGGCCACCCGACCAGGGGTGAAGGTTGAGCGAGCGGATGACGAGATTCGAACTCGCGACCTCCACCTTGGCAAGGTGGCGCTCTAGCCAACTGAGCTACATCCGCGTGTCGGTGCCGCCGGGATCGGCTCGTCCGAGCCGCTCACCTGCGTTTTCCAACGAGAAAGAACTCTAGGCCATCTCCGCCCGGATGCAAAATCGGCGTCGGCAGGCGTGTCGGGCCACTCCGTCGGGGGTCCGTGGACCCTGCCAGAATGGCTGACCATGACCCAGCCACGCCTCGCGCATCAGACCCCCCACGGACGCATGTACGCGCGCTCCCTCTCGGGCCTGCCCGAGGTCCCGTCCATCACCACCGTGATCGGCATGGAGAAGACGGACCTGGACGGCTGGGTCGGGTGGATGGCGGCCCAGTCCGTGACCCAGGATCCGCGCCTGGCGGAATCCGTGGGCTCCGCGGCGCGCCTGAAGCAGGTGGCCCGGCAGTCCGCCGACGCCGCCGCTCGCTACCGGGACGCCGCGGCCGAGCGCGGGGACCGCGTGCACGACTACGCCGAGCAGGTCGCCCAGCGTGCCCTCGGCCGCCCCCACACCATGGCGGAGGCCCGGGCCCGACTGATCGAGCATGGCGAGGGCGCCTACGCGGACCGCTTCGACGAGTGGTGGGACCTCTACGACGTCCGGCCGATCGCGGCCGAGATCACCGTCTGGAACCACACGGTGGGCTACGCGGGCACGCTGGACCTCGTCGCCCGGATCGGTGGCCGGCTGTGCCTGATCGACTACAAGACGAAGGGCACGGGGCGGGACGGACGGGTCAAGGCGCTCGACCCCAAGGTGGTCATGCAGCTGACTGCCGGCCTGAAGGCGGAGGAGTCCCTGGTGGACCCCGAGGCCGGCACCTGGGAGGAGTGGCGGCACGGTCAGGCCGAGATGCTGCTCGGCGTCGCCCTGGGGGAGACCGAGGTCGCCGTGCATCAGGCGAACCCGGGCGTGCTGCCCCGCCACTGGCACAAGTTCTGGGCCCTGCGCCAGGTCTGGAGGCACGCGCAGGCCGTGGACGACGCCGGACCTGCGCTCCGCGTCATCGGCCCGCCTCCGCCGTCGGTCCCGGCGTCGGCGGCCACCGGCCTGCAGGCCGTGCGCGCCGCGGCGTTCGGCGGCGGCTCCCACGCCGCCCCGGACGTGGCGCCCGACGGGTCGTCGTCGCGCCCGGCGTCCGCCGCCGAGGGCGGCGATAGGGTGACGGCGTGACCGTCCTGCCCGTCCGCACCGTCCCCGACCCCGTCCTGCGCACCGCCGCGTCGCCCGTCCCCGCGGGGGCGGACGTGCGCGCCCTCGTGACGGACATGATCGCGACGATGCACGCCGTCGGGGGCGTGGGCCTGGCCGCGCCCCAGGTGGGCGTGGGTCTGCGCGTCTTCGTGTTCGACGTCGCCGGCGTCGCCGGGCATGTGGTCAATCCCGTGCTCGAGACCGCCGGGCAGGCGCTGCGGGAGCCGGGCGAGGGGTGTCTGTCCGTGCCGGGGCTGCGCTACCACCCGGCGCGCGCCGCCGAGGCCGTCGTCCGCGGCACCGACGTGGACGGGAACCCGGTGGAGCACCGGGGGACCGGCCTGCTCGCCCGCTGCCTCCAGCACGAGACCGACCACCTCGACGGGATCCTCTACGTCGACCGTCTCGACGGCGAGGAACGCCGTGAGGCCCGCCGCCGCATGCGCGCCGGCGAGGTGGACCGCGCCGCTCGCCGCATCGGGGCCGCGCGCGCGGCCGCCGTCAGCTCGGCCTTCGGCGCCCCCGCCGCCGGAACAGGAGCCGCCCGATGACCGCCCCGACACCCCTGCGCGTGCTCTACGCCGGCACGCCCGAGACCGCCGTGCCCGTGCTTCGCGCCCTGCTCGACTCACCCCACGAGGTCGTCGGCGTGCTCACCCGGCCGGACGCCCCGGTCGGGCGCCGGCGGGTGCTGACCCCGTCGCCGGTCGCGGTCGTGGCCGAGGAGGCGGGCCTGCCCGTGCTCAAGGCCGACCGACTCCGCGGACCCGAGGGCGCCGATGCCCTCCAGGCGATGCGCGCGCTGGAGGCGGACGTGGCCGTCGTCGTCGCCTACGGGGCCCTCGTGCCCGCCGAGGCCCTGCAGATCCCGCGCCACGGCTGGCTCAACCTGCACTTCTCCGCGCTGCCGGCCTACCGCGGTGCCGCCCCCGTCCAGCGCGCCGTGATGGCCGGGGAGACCGAGATCGCCGCCGACGTGTTCCAGCTCGAAGAGGGCCTGGACACCGGACCCGTCTTCGCCCGCCTCACCCGCCCCGTCGCGGCCGACGAGACCGCCGGGGCCGTGCTCACCGACCTCGCCGAGCGCGGCGGCCCGCTCGTGATCGACGTGCTCGACCGCCTGGCGGACGGCACCGCGACGGCCACGCCCCAGCGCGGCGCACCCACCCACGCGCCGAAGCTCACGGCCGCAGACGGCCTGGTGGACCCCGCCCGCCCGGCGGCCGAGGTGGCCGCCCGGATCAACGGCGTCACCCCCGAGCCCGGCGCCTGGGGCTGGCTGACCGCGGGCGACGGCGCCGCCCCGGCCCGCTTCAAGCTCGACGGCGTCGCCCCGGTCCGCGCCGGCGACGACGGCTGGCCCCCCGCCCTCGACGCCGCGGTTCCCGGGCAGATCCTGGTGGCCGCGAAGGCCGCCTGGCTGCGCACCGCCGGGGGGGCCGTCCGGCTCTCCCGCGTCCAGCCGGCGGGCAGGAAGCTGATGCCGGCCGCCGACTGGGCGCGCGGCGCCGCCGCCGGGGCCGCGCTGCTGGCCGGGGAGGAGCTCGCCGACCACGAGGCGCAGGTCCGTCAGGAGGCCGCCGCCCGGGCGGCGGCACGCGAGGCCGCGCGGAACACCGCGGCACAGGACGAGGAGGCACGCGCATGAGCCGCGAAGGACAGCCAGGACGGGGCCGGGGCGAGCGAGGCGCCCGCGGGGAACGCGGCCGCGCACCCCGGGCGGACTCCCAGGACCGCCGCGACGCGCAGGGGCGCACCCGCAACCGGGGTCGCTCCGGCGCCGGGCGGAAGTACTCGGCGCAGGCGCCGTCGCAGCGCTCCCGCACCTCCGACCCGGCGCGCCGCGTCGCGTTCGGGGTGGTCCGCGCCGTCCACGCCGAGGACGCGTACGCGAACCTGGTCCTCCCGGCGCGCATCCGCCAGGCCCGCCTCGACCGGCGCGACGCCGGCTTCGCCACCGAACTCGCCTACGGCACCCTGCGCGGCCTCGGCCTGTACGACGCGATCCTGACCCGCTGCGTGGACCGCCCGCTCGAGAAGATCGACCCACCCGTGCTCGATGCCCTGCGGCTCGGCGCCCACCAGCTGCTGGGCATGCGCGTGCCCGCCCACGCCGCCCTCGACGCCACCGTCTCCCTCGTGCGGGCCGAGATCGGGGCCGGCGCCTCCGGGTTCGTGAACGCGGTGCTGCGTCGGGTCGCCGAACGGCCCCTCGAGGAGTGGCTGGCCGACGTCGCCCCCGCCGACGGCGGCGACGCCGCCCTGGCCGTCCGCGCCTCGCACCCGGTGTGGATCGTCCGCGCGCTGCGCCAGGCCTTGGCTGCCCACCGCGGCACTCGCCACATCGCCGACCGCGACGCCGAGCTGGCCGCCCTGCTCGAGGCGGACAACGCCCCGCCCGTGGTCAACCTCGTCGCCCTGCCCGTGGCCGGTGGGGCCGAGGCGCTCGCCGCGGCCCTCGACGACGGTGCCGAACCCGGGCGGCTGGCCCCGGACTCCGCCCTGCACTCCGGCGGCGACGCCGGCCGCCTGCCTGGGGTGCGCGAGGGCGTGCTCCGCGTCCAGGACGCCGGCTCCCAGCTCACCGCCCGGGCGCTGGCCCAGGCACCCGTCCCCGCGGCCGCGGGGCGGGCCGAGCGCTGGCTCGACCTATGCGCCGGCCCCGGCGGCAAGGCGGCCCTGCTGGCCGCCCTCGCCGCCGAGCGGGGTGCGACGCTCGTGGCCAACGAGGTCGCCCCGCACCGCGCCGACCTCGTCCGGCAGGCACTTGCCGCCGTGCCCGCCGACGCCTGGACCGTCCGGGTCGGGGACGGCCGCACGATCGCCGACGCCCCCGAGGCGGCCTCGGCGTTCGACCGCGTCCTCGTGGACGCCCCCTGCACCGGCCTCGGTGCGCTGCGCCGTCGCCCCGAGTCGCGCTGGCGCCGCACCCCGGCCGACCTCGCCGAGCTCACCGGCCTGCAGGCCGAGCTGCTCGACGCGGCGGTCACCGTCCTGGCCCCCGGCGGGGTGCTCGCCTACGTGACCTGCTCCCCGCACGTCGCGGAGACCGTCGTCCAGGTCCAGGACCTCGTGCGCCGCCACCCCGAGCTGGAGCTGCTCGACGCCGGCACCGCCCTCGACGCCGTCGCGCTCGACGATCTGCGCCTGGACGAGGCCGAACCCGCCGGCGGGCCGGAGCCGGGCGACGTGGTCGCCCACACGGCCCAGCTCTGGCCGCACCGGCACGGCACCGACGCCATGTTCCTGGCCCTGCTGCGCGCCCCCGGCGCCTGACCGAGAGGACCCGACCATGACCGCCCACGCCCCGCGCCTGCACCCCTCGATCCTGTCCGCGGACTTCGCCCGCCTCGCCGACGAGCTGGCCCGCATCCCCAGCGCGGACGCGGTGCACGTGGACGTCATGGACAACCACTTCGTCCCGAACCTCACCCTCGGCCTGCCCGTGGTCGAGGCGATCCGACGCGCCACGGACCTGCCGCTGGACCTCCACCTGATGATCGAGGACGCCGACCGCTGGGCGCCGGGCTACGCGGAGGCGGGGGCCGAGTCCGTCACCTTCCACGCCGAGGCCTCGGCGGCGCCCGTCCGGCTGGCCCGCGAGCTGCGCGCGGCCGGAGCGAAGGCCGGCATGGCGCTGCGGCCGGCGACCGCGGTCGAGCCCTACCTGGACATGCTCCCGGAGCTGGACATGCTCCTGCTGATGACCGTGGAGCCCGGCTTCGGGGGGCAGGCGTTCCTCGACGTCGTGCTGCCGAAGATCCGCCGGGCCCGCCGCGCCCTCGACGGCGGGCCCGTCCCGCTGGCCCTCCAGGTCGACGGCGGCGTGAACCGGGAGACCATCGAACGCGCGGCCGAGGCCGGGGCCGACGTGTTCGTGGCCGGCTCCGCGGTGTTCGGCGCCGAGGACCCCGACGCCGCCCTCGTCGGCCTGCGCACCGCCGCCGCCCGCGCCTGCCACTGAGCCCGGAGACGCGGTCGCCCGGCCGCCGCGCCGGACGTCGCCCGGCGTCGTCCGTCGTCCCCGGCCGGCCGGGCGTGCGATACTGCTGGACAGCAACGTGCTCCGAGATGCGGTGGAAGTCCGCACCGGCGGTGACAGCCCGCTAACCGCGCGGCCCGTCCTCATCCGAGGAGGTGCCGAGCGGCCTGACCGGTGGAATTCCGGTGCCGACCGTACAGTCGGGATGGGAGAGGCACGCGGCGGAGCCGTTCCGCGCCCTGCGCGGGAGGGCTGCGGAGCGCACCCCTCGGAGTCCCGATCCGAGGAGGTGGCGTCACGGTCATGGACTGGCTGGTGGACGCGTTCAACTGGACCATCCCGGTCGCCGGCGGCGGCCTGCTCATGCGCGAGGTGCTGGGCAACGTCTTCGGCCTCGCCTCCGCCCTGGGCGGCATGGCGCGCAGGGTCTGGGCCTGGCCCGTGGGCATCCTCGGCAACCTCATCCTGCTGACGGTCTTCCTCGCCTCCCTGTTCACGGGGGCCGACCACGCCACCCTGCTCGGCCAGGCCGGCCGACAGGTCATGTTCATCGCCGTCTCCGTCTACGGCTGGGCGCGCTGGCGTCAGGCCCGCCGGGGCCACGCCGAGGACGCCCCCGCCATCACCCCGGAGTGGGCCGGCTGGCGCGGGCGCGTGTTCCTCGTGACGGCCATGGCGGTCGGCACCGTCGCCCTCACCCCCGTGTTTCGCGCGCTGGGTTCGTGGGAGCCGGTGTGGGCGGACGCCTGGACGTTCGTGGGATCGCTGCTGGCGACCTATGGCATGGCGCGCGGCTGGGTGGAGTTCTGGCTGATCTGGGTGGCCGTGGACGTCGTCGGCGTGCCCCTGCTGTGGAGCACCGGCTACTACGCCTCGGCCGTGATGTACGCCTTCTACGGCGCCTTCACCCTGATCGGCTTCTTCGTGTGGCTGCGCGCCACGGACCGGGACAAGCCCGCCGTGGAGACGCTGCTGCCCGACGGCCCCGAGGGGGACGTCGCCCGATGAGCACCGCCGAGACCCCGTCCGCCGACCCCATGGACCTCGCCGTCCGCGCCGCGCTGCGCGGCGTGCGCGGCGCCAACCCCCTCGTCGGGGCCGTCCTGACCGACGAGGCCGGCCGCGTCCTGGCCGTCGGCCACCACCGCGGACGGGGGACCGCCCACGCCGAGGTCGACGCCCTGACCCGCTGGCGGGCCGCCCGTGCCGCGGATCCGGCCCTGGCCGCCCTCGACCCCGCCGGCCTGACGCTGCACGTCACCCTCGAGCCCTGCGACCACACCGGCAGCACCGGCCCCTGCTCGCAGGCCGTCCTGGACGCGGGGATCGGCGCACTGCGCTACGCCGTCGCGGACCCCACCGGTCACGACGGCGGCGGCGCGGCCCGCCTCGCCGCGCACGGGGTGCGCGTGACCGGCCCCACCGGCGAGGCGGCCGCCCTCGCGCTCTCCGCCCGCTGGCGCGAGGTCCGCGACGCGGGCCGCCCGTGGGTGACCGGGCACCTCGCCCAGTCCCTCGACGGCCACGCCGCGGCCGCCGACGGCACGAGCCAGTGGATCACCGGCCCGGACTCCCGCGTCCACGCCCACGAGGTGCGCTCCCGCGTCGACGCCATCGTCGTCGGCACGGGGACCGTCCTGACCGACGACCCCCGCCTCACCGCCCGTGACGCCGCCGGCGCCGAACTCGCGCACCAGCCCGTGCCCGTCGTCCAGGGTCACCGGCCCGTGCCCGACGGCGCCGCCCTGCGCACCCACCCGGTCCTGCTGCACGTGCCGGACCACGACCCGCACGCCGTCCTCGCCGCGCTCGCCGCCCATCCCGGGCCCTGGCCCCGCAGCGGGGACCGCCCGGCACACGTGCTCATCGAGGGCGGACCCCGCGTGCTCGGCGCCTGGCTGCGCGCCGGCCTCGTGGACGAGCTCATGGTCTACACCGCGCCCCTGCTGCTCGGCCCGGGCCGCGCCGCCGTCGCCGGCCTGGACGTCGCCACGCTGTCCGAGGGACTGCGCTGGCACCCCGACCCCGCGGAGGGCGGCCCCGTCCGTGCCTTCGGGGACGACGTCTGGGCCCACCTGAGCCCGGTGCCGGCCCCGCGCCTGCCCACCGCCCCCGCCCCGACCCGTTTCCAGGAGGACTGAGTGTTCACCGGCATCGTCACCCATCTCGGCACCGTCGTCGCCCTCGAGCACGACGCGGCCGCCGACACCGCCCTGCTGACCCTCGACGCCGGCGGCGCCCTCGACGGGCTGCCCGCCGGCGGCTCGCTCGCCGTCGACGGCGTGTGCCTCACGGCCCTCGACGAGCCCACGGAGCGCCCCGGCGTGTTCCGTGCCGACCTCATGGGCCAGACGCTGCGCATGACCAGCCTCGGCGACCGCGCCCCGGGGGACCGGGTCAACCTCGAGCGCTGCCTGCGCCCCACCGACCACCTGGACGGGCACGTGGTCCAGGGCCACGTGGACGGGACCGGCGAGGTCCTCGCGGTCACCCCGCACGGGGCCTGGACCACTCTGCGCATCGGCCTGCCCGCCCGCCTGGCCCGCTACGTCCCCGCGCAGGGGGCCATCGCCCTGCAGGGCGTCTCCCTCACCGTCACCGCCGTCTCCGACCCGGGCGCGGCCGCGCACTGGTTCGAGGTCGGCATCATCCCGGCCACGCTCGAGGCCACCACCCTAGGCGCCCTGCGGCCGGGCGACCGCGTCAACCTCGAGACCGACGTGCTCGCCCGGTACGCCGAGCGTCTCGCGCTCATCCCGTCCGCCCCCGCCGCACCCACCGAGGAGGCCCGCCCGTGAGCGAGCACATCCGTCTGGACCCCGTCCCCGCGGCGATCGCCGCGATCGCCGCCGGCCGGCCCGTCGTCGTCGTGGACGACGCCGACCGCGAGAACGAGGGTGACCTGATCTACGCGGCCGCCCTGGCCACCGACGAGGTCACCGCCTTCACCGTCCGCCACACCTCGGGCGTCATCTGCGCGCCCCTGCCGGCCGGCCTGGCCGACCGCCTGGCCCTGCCGCCCATGACCACCGTCAACGAGGACCCCAAGGGGACCGCCTACACCGTGAGCGTGGACGCCGCCGCCGGCGTCACCACCGGCATCTCCGCCGCCGACCGCACCCGCACCCTCCGCGTGCTCGCCGACCCCGGTGCCGCCCCCGGTGACCTGACCCGGCCCGGTCACGTGTTCCCCCTGCGCGCCGTCCCCGGCGGCGTCCGGGCCCGCCGCGGCCACACCGAGGCCGGCGTCGAGCTGTGCCGCCTGGCCGGCGTCGCGCCCGTGGCCGCCATCGCCGAGCTCGTCCACGACGACGGCACCATGATGCGCCTGCCCGCCCTGCGGGAGTTCTCCGACGAGCACGATCTCGTCCTCATCTCCATCGAGGACCTCGTGGCCCACCTGGAGGAGACGACGCCGGCCCTGACCGCCGTCCCCGCCGAGGCCACCCTGCCGACCCGACACGGCCTGTTCCGCGTGAGCGTCCACGTGGACGCCGAGACCGGGGCCGAACACCTGCTGCTCGTGGCGGGGGAGACCGACCCGGAGCGTCCCCTCACCGTCCGCGTGCACTCGGAGTGCCTCACCGGCGACGTCCTCGGCTCCCTGCGCTGCGACTGCGGCCCCCAGCTCGAGGACGCCCTGGCCCGCGCGGCGGCCGAGGGCGGCGCCGTCCTCTACCTCCGGGGCCACGAAGGACGCGGCATCGGCCTGGCCAACAAGATCCGCGCCTACCGGCTCCAGGAGGAGGGGATGGACACCGTCGAGGCCAACCTCGCCCTCGGTCTGCCCGCCGAGGCGCGCGACTGGGCCGGGGCCGCCGCCGTCCTCACGGCCGCCGGCCATCGGCGCATCCGCCTGGTCACCAACAACCCCGCGAAGGTCGCGGGGCTGCGGGCGGCCGGCATCGACGTCGTCGAGCGTGTCCCGGCCCCCACGCCCGTCACCGAGCACAACGTCGTCTACCTGCGCACCAAGCGGGACCGCATGGCCCACGCCCTGGCGGACCGCGTGCTCGAACCGCCGACGGCCACCGGCGGCCCCGCCACGCCGGCCGATGACCCGACCACCGACCCGACCCACCCCACCCACCAGGAGGACACCCCATGAGCGGCGCCGGAGCCCCGACCTTCACCCCCGACCCCGCCGCTGCGAGCGGCCTGAACGTGGCGATCGTCGCCGCCCAGTGGCACACGGAGATCATGGACGGGCTGATCGCCGGGGCGCAGGCCGCCGCGGCCGACCTGGGCCTGGAGCCCGTGCTCGTGCGCGTGCCCGGCACCGTCGAGCTCACCGTCGCTGCGGCGCGGCTGGCGGAGCGCTTCGACGTCGTCGTGGTCCTCGGCGTCGTGGTGCGCGGGGACACCCCGCACTTCGACTACGTGTGCCAGTCCGTGACCCAGGGCGTGACGGAGGTCTCGGTGCGCACCGGCGTTCCCGTGGGCTTCGGCGTGCTCACCGTGGACACCGACCAGCAGGCCCGCGACCGGGCGGGCCTGCCCGGATCCCGAGAGGACAAGGGACGCGAGGCCCTCGAGGCGGCCGTCCTCACCGAGCTCGCGCTGCGCTCGGTCACGCCACGGGACTGAGGGTGGCCGGGCGGGGCTGCCTGCTGGGTCGGCTGCTCTCGACGTGGACCCTGTCCCCGGGGCCGGTGGGGTGATCGCAGGCCGGTCAACCGGGCCCGTCCGGAACGCCGGCAGCCCCGCGCCGTCATGGATGGGGTCGGCCGGAGGGCGCGGGGACCCGACGATAGAGGCGGAGACGCGAAGCCCCCGCCCTTCGTCTCGCTCGCGGCATCCACAGCTCGTCGTCCACTGCCCCGACCGTCAGGGCGGGCCGTTGACCCCCAACGCGTTCACCGCCGCAGACGGGTGATCTATGCGGCCCGCCCCGCCTCGGACGACTGCGTCGGGGTGCACGGAGCCTGCCGCAGCGTGGCCGCGTTCAAACAGTCCATGGCCCTGCTGGGAGCTGCGCGAGACCGGGCTGCTGCTCACCCCCCTGGTGCCGGCCCGCTCCATCGTCCCCGGTGCACGTCTGGCCTGCGACTGGCTGGGCCACTATGAGAAGCGCGAACCCGTCGCCTCCGCCTACGCCGACCTGGCCGGCCTCATCTTCGAAAGGGTCACCGCATGAACGAGAAGCAGCTTGAGCCCGACCTGAGTCTGCGAGCACAGCGACGCAAGCCCACCCCGGCCCCCCAGACCCCGGCTCCCGGAGCGGTGATCCCCGCAGAACCGGCAACGACCTCGGACCCGGCCGGTGGGTATGCGCCCCTGGCGCGGCGTGGGGCGCCGACCGTGGCCCTGAACGTGCGAGTGCCCGAAGCGATCCGCGACGCGGTGCGTCGAGAGGCCGCCACGAACCCGGCAACGCCCAGCCAGGCCGCGGTCATCGAAGCCCTAGGGCATGTCTGACAATCGTTTGGACCATGCGAGCACAGCATTCAGGACCACAGCGGACCG
>NZ_JBQPDO010000014.1:0-78911 GCF_052220525.1 Micrococcus sp. TCR-5 | reverse complement strand
GCTGACCCGGCGGTGACGGAAGCCGGGGCGCGTCACCGCGGGCTCCCCGCCCGACGGTTCCGCTTCTTCAACTCGACGAAGACCTGCAGCAGCGTCAGAGCCGACGGCGCGAGCGCGGGTTGCGTGAGCACGAGCGGTTGCGCACGGGTCAACCCGCCACCCTGCAACGGCCGTCCCGAGTCCCACCGGTTGGCCTTGCGCAGACCACCCTCGTTCCACAGCCGCTCGTCCACCTTGAGCGCCACCTTCATCGTGTGCTCCGACTCTGGCGCCACAGCACGGACTTCCTTCACGTCCGCCCAGTCCACGGACCAGTCCCGCGTCCACACCCGTCGCTCATCGAACGTGACATGCCGAGGCCGGAACAGACCCATCGTCGCGGCGGGAAGCACCGCCAACGCCAGCGCCAACCCGATGAACGACGCCACACGCCACACCCCGAACCCGGCCGAGACATCCTCCGGCGGCCGGAAGATCACCCACACGAACACCGCGATGCACACCACGACGATCAGCCACAGGAGCAACCACCGCGCCGGACGCACCCGCGCCTGCACCGGCAGACTCGCCAGGATCTCCTCCCGCGTCGCCTTCTTCCGCAACCGCGTCGGCTTCGCATCCATCACTTGCTCATCATCCAGTTCATGAGCCCTTCGCCCCCCGGCCATCTCCGCCGAGTGTGTCCTGCTCGTTCCCGGGCCACGCTTCCGGCGCGCGGGGGCACACGTCCGCCCCGTCGGCACGACCCTATTCCCGGAACCCACCGCGCCGCAGCGACATCACCGCAGCTGAGAACCGCTGTGATGTCGCTGCGGTGCGGTCGGCCGGAACGACGGCGCGCTCGCTGCGGTGACCATCGCCGCGGCACTCCCCGTGCGGCCCCACTTCCCCGCCCGTAGGCTGGTTCCCATGTCGCAGACGCTCACCCCCGCCGCTCCGCAGGACCTGAACGCCCGCCGTCACCGGCTCCGCCGCTACCGCGCCGTCATCTTCGACATGGACGGGGTCATCACGGACACCGCCGGCGTGCACGCGCAGGCGTGGAAGGAGCTCTTCGACGGGGCGCTGCCCGCCGTGGGCGCGCTGCCCGCCAACGCCGCCGTCGTCGCCGCGGACCCGGACGTGCTGCGTCCCTTCGACGCCGCCGCCGACTACCTGCACCACGTGGACGGACGCCCCCGCGAGGACGGGGTCCGCACGTTCTTCGCCTCCCGCGGCCTGCACGTCCCGGAGGCCGACGCCCCCGAGGCGGACGCGGCCCCGGAGCTGACGGTCCTCGCCCTCGCCGAGCGCAAGCAGGGCTACTTCGAGCAGGTCCTCGAACGCGACGGCGTCCGCGTGTTCCCGGAGGCCCAGGACCTGCTCGAGCGGCTGCGGGCCAAGGGCGTGCCGGTCGCACTGGTCACCAGCTCCAAGAACTCCCGCGCCGTGCTCACGGCCGGCGGCGTGCTGGACTTCTTCCCCGTGATCGTGGACGGGAACACCGCCCTCGAGCGCGGGCTGCCGGGCAAGCCGGACCCGGCGATGTTCTGGGAGGCCGCCCGGGAGCTGGGCGTCGACGTCGCGGACGCGATGGTCCTCGAGGACGCCGTCTCCGGTGTGAAGGCCGCCGCGGACGGCCGCTTCGGCCTCGTGATCGGCGTGGACCGCGAGCCCGATCTCGGCAAGGGCCGGCTCAAGGAGGCCGGCGCCCACCTGGTGGTCCAGGACTACGGGACCCTGCATCTGGAGGACCGCACCACCACCCCGTTCGACCCCGCGTGGGTGCTGCGCTGGGACCGCTTCGACCCGGCCTCCGAGGGCACACGCGAGGTGCTGTGCACCCTGGCCAACGGGTACTGGGGCACCCGCGGCGCTGTGCCCGGCACGCGCATCTCCTCCGTCCACTACCCCGGCACCTACATGGCCGGGGTGTTCAACCGGCTGACCTCGATGGTCCAGGGCCGGGTCGTGGAGACCGAGCACATGGTCAACATCCAGGACTGGACCCCGCTCGTGGTGACCCCGCGCCACGGCCGCCCGCTGCTGCCGGGCGAGGAGAACCTCGTGGAGTACGGCCAGGAGATGGACCTGCGCCGCGGCGTGCTCTCCCGCACCATGACCTTCGAGGACGAGCAGGGCCGGCGCACCACGGTCCACACCCGGCAGTTCACCTCGCTGGCCAACCGGCACCTCGCCGCGATCGAGCTGACCGTGGTGGCGGAGAACTGGTCCGGGGACCTCACGGTGCGCTCGAAGATCGAGGGCCGCGTGGCCAACCTCAACGTCTCCGACGACCGCACCCTCGCCAACCAGCACCTCGAGCCGGTCCAGGCCCGGGAGATCGACGGCGAGACCGTCCTGCTCGAGACCGCCACCAACCAGTCCGGCATCCACGTGGCCGTGGCCACCCGCACCCGCCAGGTGGCGCCGGTGGGCCACCACGAGCCCATCCGCCGCCCCGTGGACGGCTCGGACCTGGTGGTCGGCCAGGACATCCTCCTCCACGTGGACGAGGGCGTGCCGCTCGTGCTGGAGAAGATCGCCGCCGTCGCCACGAGCCACGACCACGCCAACGCCTCCGTGTGGGAGTCGGCGGTGAAGGACGTCCAGCGCGCCCAGAACTTCCGCAACCTGCTGACCCTGCACGAGCAGCGCTGGGGCACCAACTGGGACCGGTTCTCCGTGCGCATCGACCTGGCCGAGCCGTACCGGCATCAGCGCCGCTCCACGGCGGCGGAGGCCGGCGGCGAATACGCGCCGCCCGTCGTCGACGCCGGCCACTCGGCCCCGGTGGGGTCCGCGGTCCCGATGGGCAAGGACGGCGCGTCGCTGCGCCAGCAGCTCGCCCTGAACCTGCACACGTTCCACGTGCTCCAGACGGCCTACGGCCGCCGCCGGGACCTGGACGCCTCCGTGGGGGCACGCGGCCTGCACGGCGAGGGCTACCGCGGCCACATCTTCTGGGACGAGATCTACGTCTACCCGATGCTCACGCTGCGCCGCCCCGAGATCACCCGGGGCCTGCTGATGTACCGCTACCGGCGTCTCAACGAGGCCCGCGCCAACGCCCAGGCCGAGGGCTGGGCCGGTGCCATGTACCCGTGGCAGTCCGGGGCGGACGGCTCCGAGGAGACGCCCACCGAGCTGTGGAACCCGCGCTCGCGCATGTGGATGCCGGACAACTCCCACAACCAGCGGCACGTCTCCCTGGACATCGCCTACTCGGTGCTGCGGTACATCGAGATCACGAAGGACACGTCCTTCATCTCGGACTACGGCGCGGAGATGCTCGTGGAGATCTCCCGGTTCTTCATGTCCATGACCCTGCACAACGCCGTCACGGACCGCTACGAGATCCACGGCGTCATGGGCCCGGACGAGTTCCACGACGGCTATCCCGAGACCCCCGGCTCCGGCCTGCGCAACAACGCGTACACGAACGTGCTGACCTCGTGGGTGCTCGCGGAGACCGCCCGCCTGGTCCGCTGGCTGGACACGATCGACGACGGCCTGCCCGAGCTCATGGAGATCTCCGAGGAGGAGATCGAGCGCTGGGAGGAGGTCAGCACCCGCCTGACCGTGCCGTTCTTCGAGGAGGGCGAGGAGGCCGGCATCCTCGCCCAGTTCGAGGGCTACCAGGACCTGCTCGAGTTCGACTGGGAGGCCTACCGCGCCAAGTACGGGAACATCGGCCGCATGGACCTGATCCTGCAGGCCGAGGGCGACGCCACCAACCGGTACAAGCTCTCCAAGCAGGCCGACACCCTCATGCTCGGCTACCTGTTCTCCTCCGAGGAGCTGGACCGGATCCTGCGCCGCATGGGCTACGAGCTGCCGCAGGAGGCGTTCGAGCGGATGGTCACGTACTACGAGGCCCGCTCGACGCACGGTTCCACGCTCTCCCGCCTGGTGCACGCGTGGGTGGCGGCCCGCACGGACCCGGACCGCTCGTGGGACCTGTTCACGGAGGCCCTCGAGTCGGACCTCTCGGACACGCAGGGCGGCACCACCAAGGAGGGCATCCACCTGGGCCTGATGGCGGGCACCGTGGACACGGTGATCCGCTGCTACGCGGGCCTCGAGACGCGCGACGACGTCGTCCGGCTGCACCCCCGCATGCCCGCCCAGCTGCCCGGCGCCCGGTTCACCATCCGGTTCCGCCAGCAGCCCGTGGTCATCCAGATGACCCAGCGGGAGGTGACGGTGGCCGCGGGCGAGGGCATGTGGCACGACGTGCCGATGATCATCGCCGGCCGCGAGCACACCCTGTCCCCCGGCGAGAAGCTGACGGTCCCGCTGGGCTGAGGGCCGCCGTCGTCGGCCACCCCACCCCGTCCCTTTGGGGGCGAAAGTGGGCGGTATCCCGCGCGGATACCGCCCACTTTCGCCCCCGGACGCGGGAGGACGCGGGAGGACGCGGCTGCCGCCCCGGCTCAGCGCAGCGGCAGCTCGGCGCGGACCACCCAGCAGCCGCCCAGCGGGCCGGCCGTGAGGGTGCCGCCGAACACGGCCACGCGCTCGCGCATGCCGGCCAGGCCGAAGCCGCTGGCCATCGCGACCACCACGCGGTCGCGGCGGGGCTCGCCCTCGTCCATGGGGCTGGCGATGCACAGCACGAGGCGGTCCGCGCCCTCGAGCTGCGAGGTCAGGCGCACCGTGCCGCGGCGCGGGGCGTGCTTGAGGATGTTCGTCACCGACTCCTGCACCACACGCAGCACGGTCAGCTCCAGGGAGCGCGGCAGCTCGTCCAGCTCGGTCAGCGAGCGCTCGACCGCGAACCCGGCCGCGTGCAGCTGGGCCTCGAACTCGTCGAGGCGGGCCGGCAGGTCCACGACGGCGTCCCCCTCCGCCGTCTGCGCGTTGCGGGAGGAGCCGCGCAGCGCGGTGAGCATGCGGCGCAGGTCCACGAGGGACTGCCGGGCGGCCTCCTCGATGGCCTTCTCCGCGGCGGCCCGTTTGTCCGGGTCCCTCTGGGTGGGCAGCATGGCGGCCTGCATCGAGATCACGGTGAGCCCGTGCGCGACGACGTCGTGCAGCTCCGCCGCGATCCGCTGCCGCTCCGCCTCCGCGGCGCAGGCGGCGGCCTCCTCGGCCCGGCGCAGGGCCGCCTCGCGGTCCCGGGCCCGATGCCGGGATCGGCGGATCATGAAGGCCGGCACCGCCACGCACAGCGCGACGATGAGCGTGATGACCATGACGCCCTTGAGGCTGTCCTCGTCCGCCCACGTGCCGTCGGTGAGGACCTCGCCCGCGACGGTGAGCAGGATGAGGGCGCCCAGGGCGAACCAGACGAACACCCGGTGCGAGTACCGCGTCACCATGGCCGCGCCCAGGACGACCCCGCCACTGAACGCCTGCGGGGTGAGGTGCGCGTGGTCCGCCTCCACGAGGCCCACCAGACCGAACGTGCTCCCGAGCAGCACGAACACCGCCGCGAGGGTGGGCTGCCACCCGAACAGCAGCGTGACCAGCACGCTCGCCAAGAACAGGACCCAGCGCAGGAGCGGCTCCCGCCCCTCACCCGTCAGCCCGCCGTCCTCCTCGAGGATGCCCGCGAGTTCGGGGTCAGCGCTCAGCCCGGCGGCCACCGTGGGCCCCAGCACCAGGGTGAGGATCTCCCCCAGCACCATGAGCCCGACGATCACGTAGAGGACGATCCGCATGTGCCGGGAGACGGGTTCCGTGCGCAGGATCGCGGGCAGGCGGGAGTCCAGGGGAGACTCGGCGGGCGGGCGCGACGTCGCCGTCGTCGTCCGAGCCGGGGCGGGCGCCGCGATGCTCATCCGATGTCCACGAGGCCCGCGCGGGCGGCGCGGATGAGGATCTGCACGCGGTCACGGACCTGCCACTTGTCCAGGACCTTGCCGATGTGGGACTTCACCGTGGCCTCCGCGAGGAACAGGGCGCCGGCGATCTCCGCGTTGGAGGCGCCCTTGGCGAGCTCGCGGACCACGTCCAGCTCGCGCTCGGTGAGGCGCTCGTGCGGGGCGAGGGGCTCGGCCGGGCAGGGGTCGGCGTGCTCGGGGGCCGCGGTGACGGCCTCCACCAGGTCCGCGGCCACGCGGGCGGAGAACACGGCGTCCCCGGCGTGGACGCGGCGGATGGCGTCCACGACCTCGGCCGGCGGTGCGTCCTTCACGAGGTAGCCGGCGGCGCCGGCGCGCAGGGCGGGCACGAGGTACTGCTCGGAGGAGAAGGTGGTGATCGCCAGGACGCGCACGCCCGGGGCCTCGGCGGAGATGCGCGCGGTGGCCTCGACGCCGTCCATGCGGGGCATCTGCATGTCCATCAGCACGACGTCGGGGGCCAGCGTGCGGGCCGCCTCGAGGGCCTGGACCCCGTCCTCGGCGGAGCCGACCACCTCGAGGTCCTCGGCCTGGGCCACGAAGTGCTCGAGGGCGGTGCGCATCAACGCCTGGTCGTCGGCCACGACTACTCGGATCATGGCGTCCAGCCTAGGCGGCGCACAGGCCGCCGCGCGTCCGCCGAAGGTCGACGTCGGCCCCCGCCTCGGGGCGGACCGGGCCGGCTCCCGCGCCCGGCCGGCCACCGCAGTCCCGGCGCCTCCGTGGGCAGAACCCACAACCCCGTCGCCTCCGTGGGCAGAACCCACAACCCCGTCGCCTCCGTGGGCAGAAGAGAGGGCACTTCTGCCCACGGAACGCTCTGGCCTGCCGCTTCCGCCCAAGGAACCGGGCCGCCCCACCCGGGCCCCGCTCCACCCCCCGCGCGTCACCGCGGCAGCAGGAACCAGCCCATCACGGCCATGCCGAGGATCCCGGCGAGCATGGCCGGCAGCAGCACCACGAACAGGTTCCGCCGCGTCACGGCCCAGCCGGGCATGTGCGGCGACTGCGCCCCCGCGGCCATGCCGTGGGCCACCTGGATGCGGGCGGGCCCGGCGACGATGCCCCAGCCGGCGGCCGCGTTGTGCAGGCCGTTGGACCAGGGCGGGGGGACGCCCAGGGCGGCGCCCGTGTCCATCTGCAGGGGGCCGATCAGGGCCATGGCCCCGGTGTTCGAGGCCGTGATGAAGCCGGCGAACGCGCCGAGGAACGGCATCGCCACCAGGTAGGACTCCCCCATCCCGCTGAGTGCGCCCGCGAGCGCCTGCGAGACCCCGCCGGCGGAGAGGATGAGCCCGAACGCCACGTAGAGCGCGTTGGGGATGGCGGTGCCCACCCACAGCTTCCCGGCCTCGCGGGGGACGCGGCGGCGGGCGGCGGCGTCGAGGTGGAGCAGCTGCACGCCCACGCCCACCGCCACGAACGCCCACAGCGCCGGCGTCCCCACGAGGGCCGCCGCCCCCTCGAGCCCGAACGCGCCCTTCACGGTGGTGCCCAGCACGGTGCCGGCCATGAGCGTCAGGTACGGCACCACGTCCCGCCCCGGCCCGGGCAGCAGCCGGCCGCCGCGGATCACGAGCAGCCAGGCCACGGTGAGCACGAACGTGGCGACGGCGCCCGCCGGCGCGGTGCCGACCACGAGGTTCGCCCCCAGGATCAGCGCCCACTGGGCGACCCCGGAGAGCACGGCGACGCCGAGCCAGGGCAGTGTCCGGGCCGGGCCGACGTCGACTCGCATGCCGCGCGCCCCGCGCAGCAGCAGCACCGTGGCCACGCCCGCCACCAGGCAGGCCGGCAGGTTGAACACCGCGGCGGTGACCCCGATCTCCCGGAAGTCCAGGCCGAACAGGCGGGCGCCCATGAGCGTGCCCGGCGCCATGGACCCCCACGGGCCGATGGTGAGCGCGAGGACGGAGATCAGCGCGGACCGGAACGCCGTGTAGCCCAGACCCAGCAGCAGCGGCACACCCACGATCAGGGAGACGCCGAACCCGGTCACGGTCTCGAGGAACGGGATGACGCCGTGCACCATGAGCAGCGCGGTCGCGATCGTGGGGCCGTTGCCCGCCGACAGCCACGCGGCCAGGCGCGCGTGCCCGCCCGAGTACTCCATGACGCGGGACAGGGTGATACCGCCGGCGATGATCGCCAGGATCTCGAGCAGCGTGGGCACGCCGGCGCCGACCGCGCCGCCCAGGTCGCCCGGGGCCACGCCGAAGACCGTGAGGGCCAGCAGCACGGCCACGGCCGTCCCGGCGGCCGGGGCCACCCACGCGGGCAGCCGGGTGAGCAGCAGCACGAGGGTGAGCAGGATGGGTGAGAGCGCGAGCAGCACCTCCACGGCGCACCCCCTCTCCTCGTGTACTGCGCCCCACTGTAGGCGCGGGGTGGGGCCGACACCCCTCCCCTTACTCTGGGGGTCATGACGCAGCCATCCCACCCCGACGTCACCCGCGCCCGCCTGATCCCGCCCGTGCCCGTGGCGGTGGCCCCGATGGCCGGCGGCCCCTCGACCCCGGAGCTGGTGGCCGCCGTCGTGGGCGCCGGCGGCGGCGGGTTCCTCGCCGGCGGCATGCGGACGGCCGTGCAGATGCGCGCGCAGGTGGACGCGCTGCGCGCGCTGCTGGGCGCGGAGGGGCCGGACCGCTGGGGCGTGAACCTGTTCGTCCCGGACGCGGTGAACACGGCGATCCCCGCCGCCGCACGCACCGCGGCCGCACGGTCGGCGCGGACGGCGGCCGTCGCCGCGTACCGGGCGGGCCTGACGGCCGACGGCGCCGCCGGCCTGCCCACCGCCGCGGACGTCGTCCCGGACCCGGACGCCGAACGGGCCGACTTCGACGCCCTGCTCACCGCCGCCGAGGAGCAGGCGTGGCCGCTGGTCTCCTTCACGTTCGGCCTGCCGGCCGCCGACGTGTTCGCCCGGCTGGCCGCCGCGGGCATCCCGGCCGGAGCCACCGTGACGGACGCGACCGAGGCGCGGGCCGCCCTCGACCACGGGGCCGCGTTCCTCGTGGTGCAGGGCCACCGCGCCGGCGGGCACCGGGGCACGTCGGACCCGGCCGCGGAGCCGACCCGCGCCGAGATGCCGACGGTGCTGGCGGCGGTGCGCGACGTCGTCGGGACGGGGGCCGCGAGCGCCGTACCCGTGGTGGCCGCGGGCGGCGTGGGCACCGCCGAGGACGTGCGCGCCCTGCTCACCGCCGGCGCGGACGTCGTCGCGGCCGGCACCGCGTTCCTCCTCACCCCGGAGGCAGGCACCTCGGCGGCGCACCGGGCCGCCGTCGCGGCGTGTGCGGCCGGGACACGCTTCTCCGCCGACGACGGCCGGGCCCGCACCGCCCTGACCCGCGCCTACACGGGGCGGTGGGCGCGGTCGCTGGCCACCGCGTTCATGGCGGAGCACCCGGACGCCCCCGCCGCGTACCCCGAGGTCAACGTCCTGACGAAGGGGCTGCGCGCCGCCGCCGCGGCCGTCGGCGACCTCGAACGCGTCCACCTGTGGGCCGGCACCGAGGCGCACCGGGTCCGTGAGGCGCCGGCCGCCGACGTCCTCGCCTCCCTCGCGCCCTGAGGACCGTCCCGGATCATCCCGCGGACTGACGCCGGCCCCTCGGCCTGCGGCCTAGGCTGGCCCGCGTGAACCCCCTGCGCCGCCTCGACCAGTGGACGCGCCTGCACCCCGTGCGCACCGACGTGATGGCCGCCGCGGCACTGTTCACCGTGCTCGTGGCGCTGCCGTGGATCGCGCTCGGGCCGATGGTCGCCCCGGACCCCCAGGGCCGGCAGACGGCCGTCTCCCTCCTGGCCGGGGCCGGCATGGTCCTGCCGTGGGCCGTGCGCCGGGTGCGCCCGGTGGCCTCGGCCGCCGTCGTGACGGCCGCGGCCGTCCTGCACCTGCTCGCCGGGCCCGAGTTCAGCCTGTCCCTGCTGATGGTGCCGCTCACCGTCTACAACCTCGCCGCGAACGCGCCCCGGAGCATCTCCGTGGCCGGGCTCCTCACGGGGCTGGTCGGCGGCGTGGCCAACGGGGTGAAGGTGTGGCTGTTCCCGGCGCAGTTCGTCACCCCCGACGGCCTCACCGTCCGCTCCCCCGCGGAGCCGCTGGCCATGGTCATCATGGCGATCGGCTGCGGGCTCATGGTGCTCACCGCGTGGGCGTTCGGCGACGTCGTGCGCAACCGCCGCCTCACCGTGCGCGCCCTCGAGGACCGCGCCCACCGCCTCGAGGTGCAGTCCCGGCAGGAGCGCGAGCTCGCCGCCGCCGACGAGCGCAGCCACATCGCCCGGGAGATGCACGACATCGTCGCCCACTCCCTGCAGGTGATCATCTCCCAGGCCGACGGCGCCCGGTACGCCGCCGCCGCCAAGCCCGCGCTCGCGGTCACCGCGCTCGAGACCATCGGCCAGACCGGCCGCTCCGCGCTCGCGGACATGCGCCAGCTGCTCGGCGTGCTCCGCGAGACCGGCGAGACCGTGGCCGGGGTGCCCGGCGTGACGGACGACGACGCCCGGCGGCCCGCCGCCGACGCCTCCCCCGACGGCCGCGGCGCCCGCCTGCCCCCGGGCCGCCGACCCCAGCCGCGGCTCGCGGACCTGCCCGCGCTCGTGGAGACGATGCGGCTGTCCGGACTCGAGGTGTCCCTGCTGGAGACCGGCACGCCCCGCCGTGCGCTGCCGGCGGGCGGCGAGCTGGCCGCGTACCGGATCGTGCAGGAGGCGCTCACCAACACGCTGCGCCACGGCGGGCCGGACGCGGACGCGTTCGCCACGCTCGCCTGGACGGCGCGCGGCCTGGACCTGCAGATCGACGACGACGGCTGCGGCGCCGCCGCCGACCCCGCCACCCGGGGAAGCGGCCAGGGTCTGCGGGGGGCCGCCGAGCGGGCGGCCCTGTTCGGCGGGACGCTCGAGACGGGGCCGCGCGTCGGGACCGGGTACCGCGTGTCCGCCCACCTGCCGTACTCGGCGGTGTGAGGGGTGGCCGCCCCCGCCCGACTTGAGAGGATGACCCCATGAGCTCCGAGGAGACCGCCCCCGTCCGCGTGGCCCTGGTGGACGACCAGGCGTTGATCCGGTCCGGGCTGGCCATGCTCGTGGACTCGCAGCCGGACCTGACGGTCGTGGCGGAGGCGGGCAGCGGGCGCGAGGCGGTGGCGTCGGTGTCCGTGGCGGGCGCCGACGTCGTGCTGATGGACGTGCGCATGCCGGAGATGGACGGCATCGAGGCCACCCGCGCGCTGCTGCGCCGGCCGGACGCCCCGCGCGTCGTGGTGCTGACCACCTTCGACCTGGACGAGTACGCCTTCGACGCGATCGAGGCGGGCGCCAGCGGCTTCCTGCTCAAGGACGCCCCGCCCGAGGAGCTGCTCGCCGCGATCCGCACGGTGCACCGGGGCGACGCCGTGATCGCCCCGTCCACGACGCGCCGGCTCCTGACGCACATGGCCCCGCGTCTGCGCTCGGACCAGGTCCGCAGCGCCGAGTGCGAGGAGCAGCAGGCGGCCGTGGCGTCGCTGACCCCGCGCGAGCACGAGGTGCTGGTGCTCATGGCGCAGGGCGCCGCGAATCTGGAGATCGCCGCCGAGCTCGTGCTCTCCGAGGCCACGGTGAAGACGCACGTCGGCCGGGTGCTGGCCAAGCTCGGCGCCCGCGACCGCGTGCAGGCCGTGCTCATCGCCCACCGCGCGGGCCTCGTGCAGTTCTGACCCGCCGTTCCGGCACGCCCTGCAGCCCCCGCCCTAGCCCCTGCCCCACCCCTCGTCGAGGCCCGCAGACACGCCGCTACGCCGTCGTCGTAGCGGCGTGTCTGCGGGCCTCAACGGCCGGCCTCGGCGGTCGGCCGGGGCGGCGGGGCCCTTCCCTGAGCCACTCCCCAGGCACCTGCCAGCACAATCACAGGTCATACTTGGGTATGAGTCGGACGCCCCGAGGTTCATCCTCATGGCCCTGCCGGTGCGCCCACCGCCTCCGCGATGCTGGACGCAGGCCCCGCAGCGGGTCCGCCGCCGGGGTGCACGCGCCGACGGCCGCCCCGGCCCGACGCGCACTGGAGGAGAGGCACCATGACCGGCAGCATCCTGGACCACCCCGCCCCGACGACGTCCCGCGCCTCCGACCCAGCCGCCGAGCGGGCGCAGCGGGACAGCGAATGCGTGGCCTTCTTCGTCGCACTGGTGACGGCCGCCGTCGTGATGCTGGGCCTGAGCCTGTTCACGGGCGTCGAGGGGCTGCTCCGCCTGGCACTCACCGCGGGCGCCGGCCTGCTCGCCGGCGCCGTCGCGTGGGCCACCGCCCGCCCCGTCCTGGAGGACGACGCCCCGGGCGACTGACCCGGCTGCGCCCTCAGGGCCGCAGGCCGCGCAGGTACGTGTCCAGCAGCCAGCGCCGCTGGTCCGGGCCGTGGCCCAGCAGCGCGCACTCCGGCGACCGGGTGACCATGAGCAGGCCGAACAGGTAGTCCGCCCCGGTCACGTCCGGGCCCACGAGCCCGGCCCGCCGCGCCTCGGCCACCACCTGGTCCGCGAGCTCGAGGATCACACGCTCGGCCTCGGCGATGAGGGCCTCGGGCGGCCGGTCGGCGGGGTCGAAGTCGTCCCGGGCCGCCGCGAGCGAGGCCAGGTTCACGGCCCCCAGGTCCTCCGCGAGCCTCCGCCACCGCGCCTCGGTCCCACCGCCGTGCCCGTCCCCGCCCACCCCGTCGAGGAAGGCCTGCAGGATCCCCCCGGTGCGGGCCACGACGTCCTCGAGCACGGCGTCCAGCAGATCCCGACGCGTGGGGAAGTGCCGGTACAAGCGTCCCCACGCCGACCCCGGCCTCCTGCGCCACCCCGCGCAGGGACATCGCCGCCCCCTGGGTGGCGATGAGACGGCCGGCGGCCGCCAGCAGGTCCTGGCGGTTGGCGCGGGCGTCGGCTCTCATGTCCCCATCATCCCACTCCACCCCGCACCGCCCGGCGGCGGGGACCTGACGCCCTCGGGTCCACGCCTCGCCGGCCCGCCTCATCCCCGGGCATGACCCGCCGCCCGCGGAGGTGGTCCCCTCCTCCGATCCGCCCCGCCGGGTCCGCGCGGGAGAGTGGCCGCCATGGACACCTCTTCCCCCGCACACCCCTTCTCCCCCACGACCCCCGGCCCCGTCGCGCCGGGGCCGGGCACGCCGTCGTCGTCCGCCACCACGACGACGGCGCCCGCCGTCTGCGCCCGCGGCCTCACCCGCGCCTACGGGCGCGGTGACGCGCAGGTGCACGCCCTGCGCGGGGTGGACGTGGACTTCGCCTCGGGCGCGTTCACCGCGATCATGGGGCCCTCGGGGTCGGGCAAGTCGACGCTCCTGCACTGCCTGGCCGGGCTGGACGCGCGGACCTCGGGCTCCGTGAGGATCGGCGGCACGGAGATCACAGGACTGGACGACACCGCCCTGACCCGCCTGCGCCACCGCCCGCACGAGCTCTCGGGCGGTCAGCAGCAGCGCGTCGCCGTCGCCCGCGCCCTGCTCACCCGACCGGGCGTCGTGTTCGGGGACGAGCCCACCGGCAACCTGGACACCGCCACCTCCACCGAGGTGTGAGCAGGCGGGGCGCGGTGCGTGCGAGCCGCGCCCCACAGCTCGGCGCCGGTCCGCGGCCCCGGCGACGCGCCCGAGACCTCGTGACGGGGTCCCGGGCGCGCCCTACGCTGAGCCGCATGAGCGAGACCCTCCTCGCTGCCCCTGCCGCCCCCGCCGGCTCCCCCGCCTGGATCGACTACACCGCCCCCGACTTCGCCCGCCAGCAGGCCTTCTACGAGGCCCTCTTCGGCTGGTCCTTCACCGACTCCGGCGAGGAGTTCGGCCACTACCGCATGATCACCAAGGACGGCGCCTCCGTGGGCGGCGCCATGGACGCCGACCAGCTCTCGCAGATGACCGGCGAGGACGCCCCGCCCGCCGCGTGGACCGTGTACCTGCGCACACAGGACATGGACGCCACCCTCACCGCCGTGCGGGAGAACGGCGGCGCCGTGCTCGTGGACGCCATGCCCGTCGGCGACCTCGGTGTGATGGCCATGGCCGAGGGCCCGGGCCACGAGGTGGTGGGCTTCTGGCAGTCCGGCACCTTGGCCGGCCATGACCTGCCGCTCACCCCCGGCACCTCCGTGTGGTTCGAGCTCATGACGACCCGCTTCGACGAGTCCGCCGAGTTCTACCGCGCCGTGGCCGGCTGGCAGCCCACCCCGCTGGGGGACGACGGCGCCCCGGAGGACACGCAGACCGCGGCCGACGCCGAGGACGCGGCCCACGACGGCCCCCGCTACGCGACGAACCACCCGTTCGACCGCGCGACCGCGGGCCTGTGCGACGCGCGGGCCTGGCTGCCGCCGAACGCGGTGGGGTACTGGCGCATGTACATCGCCGTCGCGGACACGGACCGCGCGCTCGAGGTGATCCGCGAGCACGGCGGCACGGTCCTGGACGGCCCCCAGGACTCCCCGTTCGGCCGCGTCACCACCGTGCAGGACCCCGCCGGGGCCACGTTCCAAATCAACGAGCCGCCCGCGCAGGGCTGACCTGCGCCGCGGCCCTCACTCCTGCGCGGCGCGCCGGCCGTCGGAACGGCGGTAGGCCATCGCGAGCACGGCCCCGGAGAGGTTATGCCAGATCGAGAACACGGCGCCCGGCAGGGCTGCCGCCGGCGAGATGTACTGCGCGGCGAGGCCCGCGGCCAGGCCCGAGTTCTGCATGCCGACCTCGATCGAGACCGTGCGCGCCACGGGCGTGGGCAGCCGGAACAGCTTCGCCGCGCCGTAGCCGAGCAGGTAGCCGAGCCCGTTGTGCAGCACCACCGCTGCGAACACCAGCAGGCCCGCCGACAGCACGCGGGAGGCGCTGTTGCCGACGACGGCGGCCACCACCAGCGCGATGAACACCACCGAGACCCACGGCAGGGCGGGCAGCACGCGGTCGACGACGCGGCGCAGCAGCAGGCGCACGACGAGTCCGCCCAGGACCGGCAGGAGCACGATGTTCACGATGGACTTCGCCATGGCGCCGCCGTCGACGGCCATGTACTGGCCGGCCAGCCACAGGGTGAGCAACGGCGTGAGCAGCGGGGCCAGGAGCGTGGACACGGAGGTCATGGCCACGGAGAGGGCGGTGTCGGCGCGGGCGAGGTAGCTGACCACGTTCGAGGACGTGCCGCCCGGGGCCGAGCCCACGAGGATCACGCCCGCCGCGAGCTCGGGCGGCAGCTGGAGCACGACGGCGACGCCGAGCCCCAGCAGCGGCATGATCGCGTACTGCGCCACCACGCCCAGCAGCACGGGCAGCGGCCGGCGGGCGACGAGGCCGAAGTCCGGAAGGGTCAGCGTCAGGCCCATGCCGAACATGATGATCCCGAGGAACAGGTTGACCTGGGGCAGCAGCGTCTTCGCGGCGGTCGGGGCGAGGAAGCCCACGAGCGCGGCGGCGAGCACCAGCAGCGGGAAGACGGTGACGGCGATGCGTGCGGAGCGGTCTTCCGCGCGGCGGGCGTCGGTGGGGGCGGGATCCGGTGCGGTCATCCCGTCATGGTAGGAGCGCGACCGCGGTGCGTCGTCGCGTGACGCGGCGCCGTCGTCGGCCTTCCGGAATCTTCTGCGCCCCTGACCCTTCTGGACGTCCGCTCCCGCCCCAGAAGGGTCAGTTCCGCAGACGATCCTCCGCGCCACCGGCGTCGAGACCGCCACGCTCCGCGATCGCGGCCCGCACCAGCCCCGCCGTCTCGACGAATCCCCGCCACCGGTCCGTCCCCGCCACCCGGATGTTGAGCCAGCCCTGACGCAGGAACACCGCGTCCCGGCGGGTGTCCTTGCCGACCTGCGCGGCGCCGTCGTGGGTCTTGCCCTCGTAGTGGATCGCGATCCGCCACCGCCGGTAGCCGAGGTCCGCGCTGGCGGGGTGCCACAGCGAGTAGTCCGGGTCCCAGAGCTCGATCTGCAGGTCCGGCTCGGGCAGCCCCGCGGCCATCAGCGCCAGGCGCAGTTCGGTCTCGGCCGGGGAGTCGGAACCGGTGCGCACGAGCGCGAGCGCCTCCCGCGCCCGCACGATCCCGGCCTCGCCGGTGTGCCGCTCGAGCGCGGCGCCGAGCTCCCGGCGGGTGGCCAGCGCGACCTTCCCCCGCCGTTCGTCCTCCCGTGCCAGCCGATCTCCGACCGCCACGAGCGCGTCTCGGTCCAGGACGGTGGCCAGGTGGAACCAGGTGTCGGCGTGCGAGGTCCATCGCAGCCCGTGCAGCCGGTCCCTCCGCACGAGGACGCGGTCCAGGTCCACGAGCCGGGTGCGCACGCCGGGCTCCCGTAGCACCCGGCGGGTGCGGGACCGCAGGACGGTAGGACGCACCCGGGCCTTCACGTCGTCCGGGAGGGGCCAGCCCAGCAACCGGGCCACGGACTCTCCGGTCACCACGACGTCGGGACGCATCGCCGCCAGGTCCTGCAGCCGGGACAGCTCGGTGGCGAGGGGACGCGCGGGCGGCGTCGCCCCGGTGACGGGGCCGATCCAGCGGTAGTGGCCGTGCGCGACGCGTTCGACGTCCCGGCTGCGCAGCCGCGACCCGGACACCCCGGCGGCCAGCGCCTGCGCCCGCGTGAACGGGGCGTCCTGGAGGTGGGCGGGGAAGGGTCCGGGCACGCGCAGGGCCCGATCCTGCTCGCTCCCGACGCCGGCGGGTCGGGTTGTCCACAGGCCATGCGGCGGAGTCGGGGCGACGTCGTCGTGGGCGTCCTGCCGCGCGCGGGGAATCCGTTGCACATCTGACCCTTCCGGGCCGCCGCGCGGCGCCCAGAAGGGTCGGATCCGCAGAAGATTCCGGGATCACCCGCTGAGCCCGTACTCCTTCAGCATCTTCCGGGCCTCCTGGGTGCCGGCCCTCTGCAGCTCGAGCAGCTGCGCGTAGATCCCGCCGGACTCGGCCAGCTCGGCCGGGGTCCCGATCTCCTGCACCTGCCCGCCGCGCAGCGTGACGATCCGGTCGACGGACGCGATCGTGCTCAACCGGTGCGCCACGATCAGGCTCGACCGTCCCACCATCAGGTCCTCGAGGGCCGCCTGCACGAGCCGTTCGGACTTCGTGTCCAGCGCGGAGGTGGCCTCGTCCAGCACGAGGATCGGCGCGTCCTTCAGCACGGCCCGCGCCACCGCGATCCGCTGCTTCTGCCCGCCGGACAGCCGCAGCCCGCGCTCGCCGATCACCTGTTCGTAGCCGTCGTCGAACGCCTCCACGAACCGGTGCGCGTACGCGGCCTCGGCGGCGGCCCGGACGCGTTCGTCGGAGGCGTCGGGGTCCGCGTAGGCGATGTTCTCGCGCACCGTCCCGGAGAACAGGCTCGGCTCCTGGAACACGGTGGCGATCCGCCCGCGCAGCGTGGCCAGGTCCAGCCCGGCGACGTCCTGTCCGAACACCTCGATGCGTCCGCTCGTCACCGGGTACAGCCCCAGCAGCAGGTGCGCGATGGTCGACTTCCCGCCGCCCGACTCGCCCACGAGCGCCACCCTGGCACCCTGCGGGATGTCGAAGGACACGCGGTCCAGCACGGGGCGGGAGGCGTCGGCGTCGTAGGCGAAGGAGACGTCGTCGAAGCGCACGGCCGGCACGTCCGCGGGGACGTCCGGCGCACCCGGCACGACGTCGGCCCGCGGCTCCGCCGGCGCGCGCGGCGCCTCCGCACCCGCCGACTCCGCACTCGCGCTCGCCACCGCGAGTGCCGCACCGCCGGCCCGCTCACGCTCCTCGGCGAGCACCTCGAAGTAGTCCTTCGACCCGGCGACGGCGCGCTGGGCGGAGTCCACGAGGAAGCTCATGGAGAAGATCGGCTGCCGGGCCATGTTCATCAGCTGCAGGAGGATCACCATGTCGCCCACGGAGAACAGGCCCTGCGCGGTGCGGACGAACACGATCAGGTACATCGCGCCGAAGGCCACGTTGAGGGCGAGCCGGCGCCCGGCGTCCATGCCGTGCCAGAACCGGGACTGCTGGCGGGTGATCCCCACGGTCCGCAGGAACCGGTCGCGGAACCCGGCGAGCTCGTGGTCCTGCCGGTTGTAGGCCCGCACGACGGACATCTGCGAGACCACCTCGGCGAACCGCCCCGAGGCGATGTCCACCTCCGTGTTCTTCTCCCCCTCCCACACCTGCCACTTCGCGGAGGTCCGCGCGGTGAGCCACATGTACACGGGGAAGACGACGGCCAGCAGGATCGCCAGCGGCCACCAGTAGAACGCCGTGATCACGAGCACCGCGGCGGTGGTGATGAGCATGGTGAACGCGTTGTTCGCGAAGAACTGCAGGAACTGGGTGAGCTCGTTGATGGTGCGGTTCAACCGGTTGACGACCCGCCCGGTGATCGCGGTGTCGAAGTACCGCTGGGGCAGGTGCAGCAGCTGCTCGAAGTACCGCGTGGAGAGGATGGTGCGCATGCGCGCGGCCATCACGTCGCCCCAGTAGCCGCCCACGCTCACCACCAGGGTGGTCGCCACCTCGACGGCGAGGAACGCGACCGCCAGCCAGGTCACCGCGGTGACGGCCTCGGCCACGTCGGTCTCCCCCGCGACGGCGGCGACGATCCGGTCCGTGGCCGCGCCGATGAGGAACGGGGTGGCCAGGGCCAGCACCGCGGCCAGCACGGAGCTGACGGCGATGCCGAGGTAGAGGCGGTGGAGCTGGGGCGCGAAGCGCAGGATGCGGAGCAGCGACGTCACCGGGCCAGGCTAGTGGCCGGTGCGGACATCAGCGCGGGCCGGTCGGCCCGCCTGGAGGTCAGAACGGGGGCGCTGCGGCGACGGCGGCCAGCACGGGGTGCAGCAGCGGGGCCACGCCGTGCCCGCCCGGTGCGGCCGGGGCGGCGGGGTCCATCCAGTGCAGCTCGACGATCTCATCCGTCGGCTCGGGGACCTCGTGCCGGGCGACGGGCCGCCACAGCGCGAACACCTCCGAGTGCAGGGCGGCGCCGGGCTCGTTGGCGGCGGCGGTGTCCCACGCGCCGAGGCGGGTCAGCTCGTCCGGGCGCAGGCGCAGCCCGGTCTCCTCGGCCACCTCGCGGACGGCGGTGTCCACGGGGGCCTCGCCGGGCAGGTGCTTGCCGCCGGGGAACATGAACATGGCGGTGCCGGCCTTGCGGACTGTCAGCACGCGGCGGTCCGGGCGGGCCAGCACGACGGCGGAGACGCGGATGACCTCCCCGGCCGCGACGGTCGGTGTGCGGGCGGAGTCGGAGGGGGAAGGACTCATGCTCCCATCATCCTCCCCGCGCGGCTCAGAGGAGCGTGAGCCCCACCTTCACGGCGATTCCCAGCATGAGCACGCCCACCACGGCGTCCACGATCCGCCACGTCCGCGCCGAGTCCATGGACGGGGCGAGCTTCGTGCCGCCCCAGCCGAGCCCGGTGAACCACACGAGCGAGGCCGCCACCGCGCCGCCCACGTACGCCCACTTCGCCGCCCCGAACGTCTGTGCGAAGGTGCCCATCATGACCACGGTGTCGAGGATGGCGTGCGGGTTCACCAGGGAGACGGACAGCGCCAGCAGGATGATCCGCGGCAGCGGCGTCTGCGGGCGGTCCAGCGCCACGCGGCGCGGCTGCACGCGCTGCCGCACCGCCACCGACCCGCTGCCCGAGGGGGCGCCGACGCCGGGCGCGCCGTCGTCGTGATGCCCGACGCCGGCCCCGGCCGGCTCGCGATCGGCCAGGCGGCCGGTCGCCGGGTCGATCAGCGGCAGCTCGCCGGTGAGGACCGCGAGGTCGATGCGGTCAGGGCCGTGCCCGGTCCCCTCGACGTCCGCGGCCGCGGTGGTGAGGGTCCGGTCCCCGCGCCAGGCGGAGCGCAGCGCGCCCACGGCGAACGCGAGGAGGTAGACCACGCCGGCCACGGTCAGCGCGGGAACGAGCCACGGCCAGCGTTCGGCCACCACGCCCACGCCGCCGGCGCCGAGCACGAGCAGCGCCACATCGGCCACGAAGCACACCGTCAGGACGGTCCACACGCGGTCGCGCCGGACGATCTGGCGCAGCAGGAACAGGGTCTGCGCGCCGATGGCGACGATGAGGGCGAGGTAGGTCAGGAATCCGGTGGCGAAGATGGTCACCGAGCGAGGATAGGAGCCGTCCCACGTCCGTGCCATCGCTATCTTCTTCAAGATCTGAAGACATCCTTCATGACCACCCCTACCCTGGACCGCATGAACTCCGACCACCTGCGCGCCCTCGTCGCGGCCGTCGACCACGGCACCTTCGACGCCGCCGCGGACTCCCTGCGGATCTCCGGCTCGGCCTTCTCGCAGCGGATCAAGGCCCTCGAGCGGCAGGTGGGCCAGGTGCTCCTGGCCCGCACCGTCCCCGTCCGGCCGACCGCGGCGGGAGAGCGCCTGCTCCGTCTCGCCCGGCAGACCCTCGCACTCGAGGACGAGGCGCTCGCCGCGCTCGGCCGCGGCGACGGAGGACGCGTGCCGCTGCGCGTGGCCCTCAACGCGGACTCCCTCGACACGTGGTGGGAGCCCGTGCTGCGCGAGGCGGCGACGTGGGACGACGTCGTCCTGCAGATGCAGTCCGAGGACCAGGAGCACACCGCCGTCCTGCTGCGGGACGGCGCGGTCGTGGCCGCCGTGACGGACGACCCCACGCCCGTGGCCGGGTGCAGCTCCACCCCGCTGGGCACGATGCGCTATCACGCGGTGTGCGCGTCCTTCCTGCTGGAGCTGCACCGCGACGCGCGGGGCCGGGTCGACTTCGGCACGCTGCCGATCGTGGACTACGGCCCCCGCGACGGCCTGCAGCACACGGTGCTGCGCCGCGTCACCCGCGGCCGGCCCGTGGCCGACCCGCCGACCCACCTCGTGCCCTCCGTGCACTCCTATCTGCGGGCGGTGGAGCTCGGGCTGGGCTGGGGCATGCTCCCCTCGGTGCAGATCCCGCCGGGCGTGCTCGAGGGCCGCCACCCCGATCTCGAGCCGATCCCGGCCCTCGGCGCGGTCGACGTGGACCTGCACTGGCAGCGCTGGACGGCCGGGACCGCAGCCCTGGACCGGCTCACCGACGCGGTGCTTCGTGCTGCGCCCTCGGCGGGGGACGCCGCGGACTGAGGAGCGCATTCGAGACCCGCTCCGAACGCGCCGCGACCCCCGCCTCAGGGGCGGGGGTCGCGGTCACGGGCCGCTCGGGGCGGCCGGGGTCGGGTCAGCGGGCGTCGCCGGTGCCCGGGCGGCGGGTGGCGTCGCCCAGGGTGCCGTCGGCCTCGTGGCGGCGGGCGTCCACGCCCTCGGTGCGCACGTCGCCGGCGCGGTCGTCCACGCGGTGCACGTCATGGTCACGGTGCGCGCCGGCCACGTGGTGGTCGCGGCGCACGGGCTCGGCGTGCACCTCACGCTTGCGGCGACCGGCCAGGCCCGCCAGGCCCAGCAGACCGGCCAGGCCCCACAGGCCCCAGTTGCCGTTGTCGTCCCTCTCCTCCTCCTGGGGGGCGGGCGACTGAGAGGCCGGCGCCGTGGTGGCGGTCTCGGTGGCCGGGGCCGTGGTCTGCGCGACGGCGGCGGGGGCGCCGAGGCCGGTGACGACGGCGGCGCCGAGGGTCAGGGCGGTGGCGGTGCGGCGGATGTCAGTCATGATCGTGCTCCTCTCACCGGTGGCCTGCGCCGACCGGCGTCGGGGGATCGACCGGAGGTCCCGGACGACCCTTTCTGGGTCATGCACGAGCACCGTACGCACAGGAGGGTGGGGGCCCGTCAACGGTTGCCGTCCCGGGGTCAGGGCCGGTCGGCTCGGGCGGGGCCGCAGCAGGAGCCCGCAGCCCCCGGCCCGGCGCGCCCCGGGGTGCAGGGCACGACGACGTCGAAGCGCGTCCATCCGTCCTCGGACGCCACGGTCACGTCCCCGCCATGGCTGCGCGCGATCGAGCGCACGATGGCCAGACCCAGACCCGTGGACGGCTCCGTGCCCGGGGCGCTCGACCGGCCTTTCCCGGGGCCGCGGACGAAGCGGTGGAAGAGGCTGGCGTGCCGGTCGGCCGGGATGCCGCCGCCGTCGTCGTGGACGCTGACGAGCATGAAGCCGGGCCGGGGCTGGTCCTGCCGCACGGAGGCCGTGACGGTGGTCCCGACGGGGGTGTGCTTGGCCGCGTTGGAGAGCAGGTTGCCGACCACGCGGGCCAGCTGCGACCGGTCGCCGGTGACGGACCGCTGGGTGCCCGGCTCCGCCCCCTCGGGCAGGTCCACCACCCACGTGTGGTCCGGCCACGCCGCGCGGGCGTCCATCACGCCCTCGAGGACCACCTCGGACAGGTCCACCTGTTCGGCCAGCGCCACCTCCCCGGAGGGCTCCAGGCCCATGGCCCGGCCGCGCGAGACGGACTCGAGCCGTTCGAGCAGGAGCATGTCGTCCACGAGGGCGGCCATCCGGTCGGCCTGGAACAGCACCCGGCCGAGCGACCGCCGGCCGGTCGCGGAGAGCTCCTCCGTCATCGCGATCATCTCGGCGTAACCGCGCACCGAGGCGAGCGGCGTGCGCAGCTCGTGGGAGGCGTCCGCCATGAACCGGCGCATGTGCTGCTCCTGCACGCGGCGCTGCTCCAGGGCCGCCTCGACCGAGCCGGTGAAACGGTCGAGCGCCTGGGCGACGACGGCCACCTCGTCCGGCCCCTGCAGGAGCCGAGGCGGCATGCGTGAGTCCTCCGGATCGAGCCCGGCGTGGGCCATGTCCGCCTGGGCGACCCGCTCGGCGACGGCGGCGACCTCGCGCAGCGGGGCCAGGCCCCGACGCAGCCACAGGGTCACCAGGATCGCGGTGGTGAGGACGGTGACGGACAGTCCGACGGCGACCGCGACCAGCGCCTGGCGCGCGACGTCGGACATGGCGCCCGTCGGCGCCCCCACCACGAGCACCTGGTCCGCGGCCACCCAGGGGCCCGGCGCGCTCAGCAGTTGGGCCTGGACGCGATAGCCGACACCGCCGACGACGGCGTCGAGCATCGGCCCACCCGGCCGGTCCCGGACGGCGCGCAGAAGGTCGTGGGCCTCCCGCACCGTGAGCGGCACGGACTGCCCGGCGTCACCGACCCGGTGCCCGGTGAGGGCGTCCTGCCGATGCTCCTCCAGACCGGAGAGCGGGACGAGCGCGACCACCGTGCCCTCGGGCTGGCCGAGGGTGCCTGGCGCGCGCAGGTACCCCTCCCCGGGGCCGACGTCGTCCCCTCCGCCCGGCGAGGGGGCCGTCAGCTGCTCCGAGGCGCGGATCCACGCTTCGGAGGCGTCCCGGGAGGCGGATTCGGCCAGCAGGGCCTTCGTGATGCCGGCCGCGAAGAACGAGTAGGCCAGGATGGTGGCCACCAGGATCAGAAGGACGCCGGCGCCGATGCGTCGGGCCAGCGACGTGGGTCGCGTGCGGCGGGTGCTGCCGTGCCCCGACGGGACCGCGACGGTCTCAGGCAGGCCGGATGACATACCCGGCGCCGCGGATGGTGTGGATCATGGGATCCCGGTCCGCGTCGATCTTCTTCCGCAGGTAGGAGATGTACAGCTCGACGATGTTCGCGCGGCCGCCGAAGTCGTAGCCCCAGACGTCCTGCAGGATGCGCTCCTTGGAGAGCACCGTGCGGACGTTGGCCATGAGGAACTTCAGCAGGTTGTACTGCGTGGCCGTCAGCTCGATCTCGTCGCCGCCGCGGGTCACCTCGTGGGTGCGGGTGTTCATCACCAGGTCGCCGACCACGAGCACCTCGGAGCCGCCCGAGACCACACCGGAGCGCTGCACGAGCCGGTGGGCGCGGATGAGCACCTCCTCCATCGAGAAGGGCTTGGTCACGTAGTCGTCGCCGCCGGCGGCCAGGCCCGCCACACGGTCCTCCGTCGCGTCCTTGGCGGTGAGGAACATGGCGGGCATCTCCGACCAGTGGGCGCGCAGGCGCTCCAGGACGTCCAGGCCGTCCATGTCCGGCAGCATGACGTCCAGGATCGCCAGGTCCGGCCGGCCGGCGGTGCCCAGCTCGACGGCGGTCGCGCCGTCGTGGGCCACGATCACCTCCCAGCCGCAGAGGGTGAAGCCCATGGAGAGCAGGTCGGCGATCATCGGCTCGTCGTCCACGACGAGCACCCGCACCGGTGCGCCGTCCGGGTGCGAGAGCTCGGGCAGGACCTCCTTCAGCTCTGCCATGGATGACGGGCCGGTGGTGCTCTGGATGGGGCTCACAAAGTTCCTCTACGTTCGGGAGACGGTTCACGGTGCCCACGCGGACGTCGCGGGCTGCGGGGGACGAGCGCCTCGCGACGGAGGGGCGACGCCGTTCCGGGGGATGGCGGACGGGCGGCGACCGGAGGCCGGGGGGTGCGCGGATCCCCCCTCGACGGAGCCCCATGCTACGCGGATCAGCCGGGTCGGCCCAGAGTCTTCTCGGATTGCGGACATCAGCGTGACTCGTCACAGCCCTGACGCATCCGGCGGCGCCACCGGGGCCGCCCTGTGCTGACGCCGCGCCGCGTGGCCGGCGTCAGTCGACCGGCTTCATGGCCCAGTGCGTGGCCAGGGTGCCGAACATGTGGGTCTCGTGGCCGATGTTCACGAAGCCGGCCTCGGCGAAGAGGTCCGCGACCTCGTCCGGCGTGTGGAACGCCTTCGTCGAGGAGGACAGGTACGCGTAGGCCTCGGGCCGGTCGGCGATCAGCTTCGCGAGCTGCGGCATCACCCGGTGGATGTAGAAGGAGGAGAACGGCTTGAGCACGTTGTCCGGCGCCGGCGACGTCTCGAGGGCCGCGACCCAGCCGCCGGGGCGCAGCACGCGGAACTGCTCGGCGAGAGTCGCCGGGATGTCCGCGACGTTGCGCAGCAGGTAGCCGTGGGTCACGGCGTCGAACGAGCCGGCCTCGAACGGCAGGTCCGTCGCGTCCGCGACGACCCACTCGATGCGGTCCCCGCCCGCGCGGGCACGGCCGACCTCCATCATCTCGGCGGCGATGTCCGCGCCCACCACCTGTGCGTCGGGGTGCTGCTTGAGCACCTCGAACGCGAGGTCGCCGGTGCCGGTGGCCAGGTCGAGCACGCGGGCCTGCGCCGGGATGTCGGCCCGCGCCACCGTGTGGCGCACCAGGCGCGGCTCCTGACCCCAGGTCATGACGGCGTTCATCAGGTCGTAGCGGCCGGCGATGGCGTCGAACATCGCGGAGACCCGGTCGTGGTGGTCGGCGGCGCCGCGCTGGGCGTCGCCGCGTGGGGCGGGGAGGGGGTTCTGGCTCACCAGACCACCGTATCCCGCCCACCTCCCCCGACGACGCCCCTCCCCGGGATTGCACAGGGGCGTTAGGTTGCCCTAACCTTCCAGAGTTACCTCACGTCGATGTTCGCTAATGTCGGCCCCCAGGGCCGCCGCCCTCCCCGACCGCAGACCCGACCCCCTCCGCCCGGCGCCCGCGCGTCGCGACCGTGAAAGGCCACCACCATGGCACCGTCCCCCCTGTCCCGCCGCTCCCTCCTCGCCAGCGGGGGAGTCGGGCTCACCCTCCTGCTCGCCGCGTGCTCCACCGGCCCGGCCGGAGGCTCGGCCTCGTCCTCGTCGGCCGGTGCGTCGTCGTCAGACGCCGCGGGCGGGGACGCCGCGTTCCCGCGCAGCATCGAGCACGTCTACGGCACCACCGAGATCCCGCAGCGCCCGGCCCGCGTGGCCACCGTGTCCTGGGTGAACCAGGACGTGGCCCTCGCCCTCGGGGTGGTGCCGGTGGGCGTGGCCGCCGTGGAGTTCGGCGGGAACGCGGAGAAGTCCACCGACTGGTTCGACGCGAAGCTCGCCGAGACCGAGGGCGCCCAGAAGCCCGTGCAGTGGTCCGAGGCCTCCGGCATCGACGCCGAGGCGATCGCCGCCGTGAAGCCGGACGTCATCCTCGCCGTCTACTCCGGCATCACGCAGGAGGACTACGACCGCCTCTCGAAGATCGCCCCCACCGTGGCCTACCCGAAGGACGTCCCCGCCTACGGCACCTCGTGGCAGCAGTCCACGGAGGTCATCGGCCGCGTGCTCGGCAAGGAGCAGGAGGCGGAGGAGCTCATCGCGGACCTCGAGCAGCAGATCAAGGACGCCGGCGAGAAGCACGCGGGCCTCCAGGGCGCGTCCTTCGTCTACGGCACCATCGACCCCGCCGCCGCGGACCAGATCAGCATCTACACGGACGTGGACAACCGCCCGAAGTTCCTCGAGCTGCTCGGCATGGAGCAGGCGCCGGTGGTGACGGAGAACTCCCCGGAGGACCAGGCGTTCTTCTTCACGTGGTCGCCCGAGCGCGCGGACGAGCTGGAGTCGGACGTGTTCGTCTCCTGGGCCGCCCAGGACTCGGTCCGCGAGGCCATCGAGTCCGACCCCCTGCTGGGCTCGATCCCGGCCGTGAAGGCCGGCGCCCTCGTCCTGCAGACGGACGAGCAGGAGGTCCTCTCCGTCTCCGCGATCTCCCCGCTGTCCATCCCGTTCGCGCTCGAGAAGGTCGTCCCGCCGATCGCCGAGGCCGCGAAGACCGCGCAGGGCTGATCCCTCCCCATGCCGTCCACGGCCCTGGCCTCCCCGGCCCGCGTCCGCGCGGGCGTGCTGATGGGCGCCCTGCCCGCGGCGCTGCTGCTGGCGGCGCTCGTGGCCGGCGTCGCCCTCGGCGCGCGCACCGTGCCGGCGACGACGGCGCTCGACACCCTGGGCGCGGTCCTCACCGGGCACCCCGTGCCGGAGGGCATCGAGGCGGCGGCCGTGGCCTCCCGCGTGCCCCGCGTGGTGACGGGGGCGCTGGTGGGGGCGGCGCTGGCCGTGGCCGGCGCGGCCCTGCAGGGGGCCACCCGCAACCCGCTCGGTGACCCGGGGCTGCTCGGGCTCTCCGCCGGCGCGGGGCTGGCCGTGGCGGCGGGCATGGCGCTCGGCGTCGCCGGCTCCACGTTCGGGGTGCTGGCGCTGGCCGCCGTCGGGACGCTGGTCGCGGCGGCGCTCGGCTACGCGGTGGCGGCGGCCGCCACGCGGAGGGGCCGGACGCCCGGCGCCCCCTCCCCCATGGCGCTCGTGCTGGCCGGCGCCGCGATCACCGCCGGCGCCACCGCCGGCACCACGGCGCTGCTCGTGCTCTCCCCCACGGTCCAGGACCGACTGCGGTTCTGGGCCGTGGGCACGGTGGCCCGCGCCGACCTCGGCGAGGCGCTCACCCTGGCGCCCGTGATCGCCGTCGGGCTGCTCGCCGCCGTCGCCGTGGCCCCCGGGCTCGACGCCCTCGCCCTCGGCGACGACCTCGCGCACGGCCTGGGCGGGCGCCCGGAGCGGGTGCGCGCGGTGCTGCTGGGCGCGGTCGTGCTGCTCACGGCCGCGGCGGTGGCGCTGGCCGGGCCGGTCGGGTTCGTGGGACTGCTCGTGCCCCACGCGCTGCGCCGTCTGCGGCCGCCGAGCACGCGGGCCCTGATGGTCGGCTGCGCCCTGTGGGGCGCCGTCCTCGTGATCCTCGCGGACCTCGCCGGGCGGCTCGTCGTGGCGCCCGGGGAGATCCACCTCGGGGTGACCACCGTCCTGCTCGGCGTGCCCGTGCTGCTGGCGCTGCTGCGCCGCCCGGGGGTGGCCGCATGAGCGTCCAGCGCACCGCCTCGGACGACGTCGTCGCCCGCCTGCGCCGCTCCGACCGGCGCCGCCTCGGAGGGGCCTGCACGGGCCTCGCCGTGGCCGTGCTGGTCCTCGCCCTGCTGCGCGTGGTGTGGGGCACGTACCAGGTGACCGTCCCGGACCTCGTGCGGATCCTGGCCGGGGAGACGATCCCGGGAGCGAGCTTCATCGTGCTGGAGGAGAAGCTGCCCCGCGCCGTGGCCGCGGTGCTCACCGGCGCCGCCCTGGGCGCGGCCGGCGCGCTCTACCGGCGCACCCTGCGCAACCCCCTGGCCTCGCCGGACATCCTGGGCGTCACCCAGGGCGCCGCGGCGGCGGTCGTGCTGGGGATGCTGGCGACCGCCGGGCAGACCGGCGGCGGATCGGACCTGACGCGCGCCGCCACGGCACTGATCGGTGGCCTCGCGGCGGTGGTCGCCGTGTTCGCCACGGCCCGCTCGGTGGGCGGCGAACGGTTCGTCGTGGCCGGCATCGCGGTGGCGGCGGCGGGCCAGGCCGTGGTGGCCGGGGCCATGCTCTCGCTGGCCCAGCACGACCTGCAGTCGGCCACCGTCTGGATCGCCGGCTCGCTCAACGGCGTCTCGTGGGGGCGCATCGCGCTGCTCGCGGGCGTGCTCGTGGCCGCCCTGCCGCTGGCGGGGGTGCTCCACGCGCGGCTGGCCCCCGCCGACGTCGGCCCGGACCTCGCGCACGCCCTCGGCGCCCGACCGCGCCCCACCTCGGCCGCGGCGCTGGGGCTCGGCGCGGTGCTGGCCGCCGCGGCGACCGCCGTCGTGGGGCCGCTGGCGTTCGTCGCGCTGCTGGCCACCCCGGTGGCGCGCGGGCTCACCCGCGGCCTGCCCTCCCTGCCCGCGGCGGCGCTCACGGGCGCCGCGCTCGTGCTCCTCGCGGACCTTGTGGCCGGCGAGGCCGTCCCCCTGCTCACCGGCGCCGCCCTGCCCACCGGTGTGCTCACCGGCGCCGCCGGCGCCCCGCTCATGCTCTGGCTGCTGCTGCGCCAGGGCCGGACCCCAGGAGGCGTGCGCCCCGCATGACCGCTCCCCCGCTCACCGTCCCGTCCCCCGCCGCACCGCGCGCCGGGGCCGCCGACGACGTCGCGATCCGCCTGCGCGGCCTGACGCTCGGCTACGGCCCGGCCTCGGCACCGCCGATCGTCGAGGACCTCGACCTGGACGTGCCCGCCGGGCGCGTCACCGCGATCATCGGCGCCAACGGCTGCGGCAAGTCCACGCTGCTGCGCGGCCTGACCCGCCAGCTCGCCCCGCGCGCCGGGAGCATCGAGGTGCTCGGCCGGGACGCCGCCCGCGTCTCCGCGCGCGATTACGCCCGCACCGTGGCGCTGCTGCCCCAGCATCCCGTGGCGCCCGAGGGCATGACGGTGGCGCAGCTCGTGGCGCGCGGCCGTCACCCGCACCGCGGGCTCCTCGGCGGCCGGGCCGCCGGCGACGACGCCGCGATCGCCTCGGCGCTCGAGCGCACCGACCTCGTGGAGCTCGCCGAGCGCGAGGCCGGCACGCTCTCCGGCGGGCAGCGGCAGCGGGCGTGGCTCGCCCTCGTGCTCGCCCAGCAGACCCCGGTGGTGCTCCTCGACGAGCCCACGAGCTACCTCGACCTCAGCCATCAGGTGGAGGTGCTCGACCTGGTGCGGGCGCTCCCGGACCCGCGCGGCGGGGGCCGGGCGACCGTCGTCGCGGTGCTGCACGAGCTGAACCTGGCGGCGCGCAGCGCGGACCACATCGTGGCGATGGCCGCGGGCCGGGTGGTGGCGCAGGGCACGCCGGGCGAGGTGATCGTGCCTGAGGTGCTGGCCGAGGTGTTCGGCCTGGACGCGGACGTGGTGGCCGATCCGCTGCTGGGCCACCCCGTGGTGCTGCCGCGCGGGAACGGGGACCGCCGATGAGCGCCGACGGCATGATCGTGGCGCACACGCGCGTGGTGTCCGTGGAGCAGCCGTGCCGCGGGTTCCGGCGGATCGTGCTGGCGGGGCCGGACCTGGAGGCCGCCAGCGGGGACCTGCTGGGACTGCTGCCGCCCGGCGTCGCCGACCTGCATGCCCTGTACCGGGGCGCGCGGCCGCGCCGGGACGCCTATGTGAAGCTGCTGATCCCCCCGCCAGGCGGGACGTCGGCGGACCCGGACCTGTCCGCCGGGTTCCGCGCCGGGTTCCTGGCCATCCCCGAGGAGGAGCGCGGCTGGATGCGCACGTACACGGTGCGCTCGGCCGGGTTCGTGCGGCTCGACGGGCGGCAGGTGCCCTCGCTGACCGTGGACGTGGTGCTGCACGGCGACCCGGACGACCCCGCCGACCCGCATCAGGGGCCGGGCCTGCGCTGGGCGCGCGCCGTCCAGGCGGGGGACGCGGTGAACGTGCTGGTGCCCTCGGCGGAGGCGCCGGCGTGGTCCGGCTGGCGGCAGACGGGGGCGCGCCGTGTGCTGGCCGTGGGCGACGAGACCGCCGTCCCCGCCCTGGTGTCCGTGGCGGAGGAGCTCGCGGACCCCTTCGGCGGGTTCGACGGCGAGGCGGACCTCGTGCTCGAGCTGCCCCACGACGGGCAGGCCGCAGACCTCATCGCCGAGCGCCTGGCCGTCCCCGAACCGTGGGACTGGCGGGCCGTGACGGAGCTGACGGACCGGGGCCGCGTGCGCCTGCACGTGGGCCGCCGGGCGCCGGGGGCGCCGTCGGGGTCCTGGGCGCACGCCCGCCTCGCCGCCCTGCTGGGCGTGGACCCCGACGACGCCGGCGGGCCGGTCGCGCCGCCCGCGGCCTCCGTCGAGCGCGAGTGGACCGTCGCCGCCCTCGAGGCCGACGAACGGCCCGAGGCCTACGTGTTCCTCGCCGGGGAGTCCGCGATGGTGCGCGCCCTGCGCCGGCTCAGCGTGGGCCCCGGCGGCGTGCCGAAGAAGCACGTCTCCTTCATGGGCTACTGGCGCGAGGGCCAGGCGGAGAGCTGAGGGGTGGGGTGGCGATCGCGCGCCGCTCCACCCTCGCACCGGCGGCGGGCTCTCCCTACTGTGGAAGTCCAGCACCCGATCGAACCGAAGGAGAGATCCCCATGACCCGCACCGTGATCATCGGCGGCCACGGCAAGGTGGCCCTGCTCGCCGCGCCCCTGCTGGCGGAGGCCGGCCACGACGTCGTCTCCCTCATCCGCAACCCCGACCAGGCCGAGGACGTCCGCGCCGCCGGCGCCGAACCGCTCGTCCTGGACATCGAGAAGGCGGACCAGGAGGAGCTGGTCCACGCGTTGCGCGACGCGGACAACGTCGTGTTCTCCGCGGGCGCCGGCGGCGGCGACGCCCAGCGCACCCGGGCCGTGGACCACGACGCCGCCGTCGCCAGCATGCGCGCCGCCGAGGCCGCGGGCGTGCGGCGCTACGTGATGGTGTCCTACCTCGGCGCGTCCCTGCACCACGACGTGCCCGAGGACGACCCCTTCTACACCTACGCGCAGGCCAAGGCCGAGGCGGACGAGGCGCTGCGGGACTCCGGGCTGGCCTGGACCATCCTCGGCCCCGGCGCCCTGACCGAGGAGGAGCCGTCCGGGCGCATCACCGTGGACCCGGACCTCTCCGACTCCGACGCCTCGCAGCGTGAGGCCAGCCGCGGCAACGTCGCCCGGGCGATCGTGGCCGTGCTCAACGAGCCGGGCACGGTGGGCCGGAAGATCGACTTCGTGGACGGCGACGTGCCCGTGGCCGAGGCCGTCCGCGGCGACTGACGCGCCGCCAGCGCCGGGCGGCGGCCGCCAGCGCCGGGGACCGCCCTCGCTCAGGCCGGGCCGAGGCGGCGGTCCACGGTGCCGAGCACGCCCATGAGCCCGGTGAAGCCGGCCAGGATCCCGGCGAGCACGACGCCCACGCTGCGGCGGCCGAGCCGCGGCACGTCGAGGAACGGGTACGGGTACCAGTCGATGCGGGGCCCGCGCGCCATGGTCGCCGCCGCCCACATCAGCGGGATGACCGAGGCCAGCCCGGCGCGCCGCGGCGTGATCTGCCCGCGGGGGTCGAACAGCGCCCACACCGCCGGGGCGAGCACGGGGTTGACGATGTGCTGCAGCGCGTCGTTGAACCGGTAGAGGAAGGTGTCCTGTTCGCGGCCGCGCAGCACCGCGTTGTAGACGATCCCCGTGACCATCACCGAGCCGAGGCCGGCGGTGCGCACGGCCCAGAACGCGTCCGACGTGGGCGCCTCACGACGCGCGGCCAGCGTCAGCGACGTGCCCGCGACCAGCGCGTTGGACAGCCACGTGAAGTACGCCGGCTGGTTGAGGGCGTGGGACCAGCCCGCGGGGAACCCGCCGTGATAGCCGACGCCCGGGATCACCATGGAGTCCTTGGACATCCCGATGGGGAACGAGGTCAGGCACCCGATCAGCGGCAGTGCCCCCGAGACCTGCCACGCCAGGCGGCTCCGACGGTCCACCGGCGGCACGGGACGCGGCTGCAGCCGGGACACGACGGCGTGCGCGATCCGCTCACGGACCCCCTGCGGGGCGGGGCGGGTGCGGCGGACGGAGGGCAGGCTGACGCGGAGGGTGGAAAGGGGCATGGGGGGTCGTCCTCGAACGGGGGTCAAGGGATCAGACCGCCCATTCTCACATGAACAGCAGTTGAACGAAAGGGGGCGAGACGGAGAACACCGCCGCGCCCCCCCTCCTGCCCGCCCCGCCGCCTCAGTGGGCGCCGGCCTCCTCCAGCGGCAGGATGCGCTCCGGATCCTCGACCTCCACGCGCACGCCGTCGGCCTGCAGCCGGCGCACGCCCTCGGCGATCAGCCGTCGGCCGACGTCGTCGATCCAGTCCACCCGCGTGAGGTTGAGCACCACGGTGCGGATGGGCCCGTCGTTCTCATCTCGGGCGGCCACGGCGGCGGCCTCGTGCACCGCCCCGCCGCCGGTCGCGGCCGAGAGCGCCGCTCTGTCCGCCGCGGCCTCCTGCCACCGCGGGTAGACGGCGGCGTCCCACCCGGTGCCGGGCTTCTCCGCACCGGTGCGCAGGTCCGTGAGCGCGTCCAGCACCGCCTCGGCGCCGCCGAACCGGATCACGCCCTGCAGGTGCAGGAACACGCGGTCACCCTCGCGTTCCACGAAGCGCACGGCGGTGCCGCCCAGGCTGTCCCCGTCCATGAGATGCAGCCGGAAGTCCTCGGAGAGGCGGCGGCACGCCAGCACGCCGCGCGCCGAGTTGCCCACCTCGTCCAGGCGCGGCGAGAACACGCCGATCCCCACGCGGCCCGGCAGCGCGCCGAGCACACCGCCGGCCACCCCGGACTTGGCCGGGATCCCGACGTCGGCGAGCCACTGCCCGGCGGCGTTGTACATGCCGGAGGAGGTCATCACGGACACCACGCGCCGCACCACGATGGACGGCAGCACCCGCTCGCCCGTCATCGGGTGGATGCCGCCGGTCGCCAGACACGCGCCCATCACGGCGAGGTCCTTGACGGTGACGCGCACGGCGCACTGCGCCACATACCCGGCCACGATCTCCTCGGCGGAGTCCTGCAGCACCCCGTAGCTGCGGAGCATGTGCGCCAGGGCGAGGTTGCGGTCCGAGACCGCCATCTCGGATTCGTACGTCTCCCGGTCCACCGAGAGCCGACGCCCGGCGAGCAGGGACATGATCTCCACGGCCCGGTCCAGCCGCTCCTCCCGGCTCGCCTCCGGTCCCACGAGCAGCTGGTGCACCGCGAGCGCGCCGGCGTTGATCATGGCGTTGTCCGGGCGGTGCGACTCCGCCTCGAGGGAGAGCTCGTTGAAGGCCTCGCCCGAGGGGTTCAACCCCACCTGCCGGTCCACGGCGGCGAAGCCCCGGTCCACGAGCGCGGCCGCGTACGTGAACGGCTTGGACGCGGACTGGATGGTGAACTCCACGTCCGCGTCCCCCGCGCAGTGCAGCCGCCCGGTGGGGGTGGCCAGCGCGATGCCGAAGCGGTCCGGGTCCGCCTCCGCGAGCACGGGGATGTACTGGGCCGTCTCGCCCGGGTTCACGGCGCCGAGCTCGGTGATCAGGCTCGCCAGGTAGTCGGGGATCGGGTGTCTCATCTCAGGCCTCCCAGCGCAGGCAGGTCAGGGGCTCGCCCCCGGGCACGGGCACGTGGCCGGTGGCACGGAAGCCGAGCCGCTCATAGAACGGGACGGTGGCGGGCACGGACGCCTCGAGGTGCACGGGCAGGCCCGACGCGCGGCGCTGGCCATGGCGCACCAGCGCACTCGCCGCCCCGCGTCCGCGGGCGGACGGGACGGCGCCGACCTCCTCAAGGTACCAGTGCCGGCCTGCCGGGCGGGCACGCTCGCAGGCGGCCTGGATCCGCTTCAGGGCGAGGGTGTGGCGGCCGTGGACGGCGACCGCGGTGGGCAGCCCCGCCAGCAGGCCCGGCACGTCGACCCCGCGGGGGGCGGCGGGGGAGGTCCACACGGCGGCGCCGAGCAGCGTGCCGTCGTCGGCGTCCACGGCAACGTCCACGGCGCCGAGCGGGGCGCCGTCGGCCCCCGTGCGCAGCCCGTGGCGCACGGCGGCGGTGAACTTGCGCTCGAGGCGGGCCTCGCGCCGGTCCTCGGGCACGAGCCCGAGCGTGTACGGGTCCGTGGCGAAGGCCTCGGCGAGGACGATGCCCACACGGCGGGCGGTGTCCTCGCGGGCTCCATCCGGGCGCAGGGTGAGCACGTGGACGCGGGGGCGCGGGGGCGCGGGGTCCGGGGAGGTCATGGCCCCCAGTCTAGGGACGGGGCCGGGCGCGTCATCGGACCGGCCGACGCACGTTCCGCCCCGTGTGATCGGCGACACTGGTGGGCATGGACTTCTCCGCGCCCCTCGACCCGACCCCCGCCGCCCCGCCTGCCGCGGACGCCCCGCCCGCCGACGTCGTCGCCCGTCTGCAGGCGGAGCTGCCCGGCCGCGTGGACGTCTCCGCCGCCGCACTCGAGGCCGCCCGGGCGGACCGCTCGGGGCATCGCTCCCCCGCCGCGCCGCTGGCCGTGGTCCGCGCGCGGACGGTGGAGGACGTGCAGGCCGCGTGCCGGATCGCGCACGGGACCCGCACCCCGCTGGTCACCCGCGGAGCGGGCACGGGGTTGGCCGGCGGCGCCGTCGCGGGGGCGGGCGAGATCGTCCTGGACATGACCGCGATGGACCGGATCCTGGAGGTCTCCCCCGCGGACCGCGTGGCCGTCGTCGAGCCGGGGATCCTCAACGGGGCGCTGAACGCCGCGCTCGCCGAGCACGGGCTGTGGTGGGCCCCGGATCCCGCGTCGAAGGACATCTCCACGGTGGGCGGCAACATCGCGATGAACGCCGGCGGGCTGCTGTGCGCCAAGTACGGCGTCACGCGCGAGGCGGTGCTGGGCCTGGACGTGGTGCTCGCGGACGGCACCCTGCTGCGGCTGGGCCACCGCACCGTCAAGGGGGTGACCGGCTACGACCTGGTCGCGCTGATGATCGGCTCGGAGGGCACGCTCGGCGTGATCGTGGGCGCGACGCTGGCGCTGCGGCCGGCCGTGTGCGGCGTGCCGGTGACGCTCGGCGGGTTCTTCCCGGACGTCGTCGCGGGCGCCGCCGCGGCCGAGGCGATCACCGGGGCCGGTCACGTGCCCGCCCTGATGGAGCTGATGGACGAGGCGACGCTCGCCGCGGTGCGCGCGCACGCGGGGCCCGAACGCGGGGCCGCCCTGCCCGAGTCCGGCGCGTTCCTGCTGGTGCAGGCCGACGGCGCCGGCGCCGAGGCGGACGGGGAGGCCATGGCCGCCCTCATGCGCGCCCACGGCGGGGACGTCACCGTGACCGTGGACCCCGCCGAGGGGGAGGCCCTCATGGCCCTGCGCCGCACCGCGTTCCCCGCGCTCGAGCGCCTCGGCACCCCGCTCGTGGAGGACGTGGCCGTCCCGCGCAGTCGCATGGCCGAGATGTTCGCGCGGATCCGTGAGATCGAGGCACGCACCGGCGTCGCCATCCCCACCACGGCCCACGCCGGGGACGGCAACCTGCACCCGATCCTGCTGTTCGGCGCCGCGGCGCAGGTGGGCGGCGCGGCCGAGGACGCCGCGTCGATCCCGGCGGACGTGTGGGAGGCCGCCGGCGAGCTGTTCCGCGCGGGCCTGGAACTCGGCGGCACGCTCACCGGCGAGCACGGCGTGGGCCTGCTCAAGCGCGCGTTCCTGCGGGACGAGCTCGGCGACGCCCAGCACGACCTCCAGCAGCGCATCAAGGCCGTGTTCGACCCGCACGGCATCCTCAACCCAGGAAAGGTGTTCACCCCGTGACTCAGCCGACCACCCCCGAGACCCCCGCCGACGCCGGCACGCCGACCCCGTTCGAGGTCGGGCTGCAGCTGCGCTGGTCCGACGAGGACCGCTACGGCCACGTCAACAACGCCCGCCTGCTCACCCTCACCGAGGAGGCGCGCGTGCGCGCCCTGGCCGCGTGGGCCACGACGACGGCGTCCCCGGACGTCCAGCGCGTCGTGCGGTCCATGGAGGTCCAGTACGAGGCGCCCGTGGTCTACGCCGGGCCCGAGGTGACGGCGCGGGTGTGGATCCTGCGGATCGGCCGGACGTCCTTCACGCTGCGCCACGAGCTGTGGCAGGACGGGCGGCGCTGCGTGCTGTGCGACGCCGTGTTCGTGCAGGTGGACCCGGCGGCCGGGCGGCCCGTGGCCGTCTCCGACGAGGAGCGCGCCGCCTTCGAGCGCGTGCTGATCCCCGCCGAGGACTGACGGGCCGCCGTCGGGCCTGTGGACGGCCAGCCGTCTCGCAGGATCCCGCCGTAGGCTCTGAGGCCATGGAGCAGGACCCTTCCCCGGACGCGCCCGTGCCCTCGGCGGACGTCGAGGCGCTGCGCAGCACCCCCGTGTCCGAGTTGACGCAGCTCACCCCCGCGGCGTCAGGGGCGCTGGAGCGGCTGCGCCGAGACGTCGAGCGCTTCGACCTCGAGTACCGCTCGGCCCTGCTCCAGGTGGAGGCGCGGCTCGAGGTGCTGCGGGACGAGTTCACGCACCTGCACGACTACAACCCCATCGAGCACATCGTCACGCGGGTGAAGTCGCCGGAGTCGATCCTGCGCAAGGCCTCCGCCCGCGGGCTGTCCCTGGACCTGGACGCGCTGCGCACCAACGTCACGGACATCGCCGGGGCGCGCGTGATCGTCAGCTTCGCCCGGGACGTGTACCGCGTGTTCCGCCAGTTCACGCAGCAGCCGGACATCCGGGTGCTCGAGGTGGAGGACTACATCTCCCGGCCCAAGCCCTCCGGCTACCGCAGTCTGCACTGCCTCGTGCAGGTGCCGATCCACCTGTCCACCGGCACGATCCCGGTGACCGTGGAGATGCAGTTCCGCACGAGCGCCATGGACTTCTGGGCCACGCTCGAGCACAAGATCAACTACAAGTTCGACGGCGGCGTGCCCCCGGACATCGCGACCGAGCTCGTGGCCGCCGCCCGCGTGGCCGCGGATCTGGACACCCGCATGGAGCGCCTGCACGACCAGGTGCAGGAGACCGACAGGGACGACGACGCCGCCGCGGCCTGGGAGGACGACGGCGGTCCCGCCTTCGAGGACGAGCCGACGGTGGAGCCGGGCGAGGCGCGGCCGGGCGACGCGGAGCCGGGCGACGACGCGCCCGGCGCGTCCACCGTCTGAACCCCTCCGTCCACACCCGGCGGGCCGCGTGCACAGGGTTCTCCACAGAGTTGTCCACAGGTGTGGATGAGTCACACGCGTGTGATCCAGCGAAGCAGAGCAGGGCGTGACCGCAGACCAGGGAGGACATGCGGAGGGAGCGGCTGCCGGTAGCCTGAGCCGATGCCCTCCACCGCCGTGCCGCCGCGCGACTCCGGCGCCGCCTCCACCCTGCCCGCCCGCACCGGGCACCGCGGGGTGTCGAGCCTGCGCACCGCCGCCCTCGTCCTCGTGGTGGCGGCGTTCGTGTGGCTCGCGCTCACCGTGCGCCTGCCCGGCGTGGACGAGCTGCGCGCCCAGCTGGACGGCTTCGGCTGGTGGAGCTGGCTCGCGTTCACCGTGCTGTACGCGGCCGTGGCGCTCACCCCCATCCCCGTGACGATCATGGCGGTCACCGCCGGTGTGCTCTTCGGCGCGATCGAGGGGACGGTGCTGTCCGTCGTCGGAGCCCTGCTGGGCTCGCTCGGGGCGTACGGCATCGCGCGCGCGGTCGGACGCGAGGTGGCCCTGCGCTGGCTCGGCCGCCACGCCGAGACCGTGGAGCGGCGGCTCGAGGACACCGGGTTCCTCGCCCTGCTGACCCTGCGCGTCGCCCCGGGGCTGCCGTACTGGCCCGTGAACTACGGGGCGGGCGCGCTCGCCGTGCCGCTGGGGATCTTCGCCGGCTCCACCGCGGTCGGGGTGATCCCCGGACAGCTCTCCCTCGTGGCGATGGGGGCGTTCGCGGTGCGCCCGGGCGTCGTGAACGGCGTGCTGCTCGGGGTGGGCTGGCTCACCGTGGGCGGTCTGACCCTGTGGGCGGTGCGCCACTGGCGACGGGCGGCCCGGTCCGCGGAGGAGCCGGCGGGCTCGGAGGGGCCGGAAAGCCCGCGGAGTGGTCACGACACGCCGTCTCCCCGTACGCGACGCGGCGTGTCGTGACCACTCTGCGCCGGACGTCAGCCGACGGCGCGGCGCACCAGATCGGCGATCCGGGCCCGGGCGTCGTCGTCGAGGGCGGTCAGGGCGAACGACGTCGGCCACATGACGCCGTCGTCGAGCTTCGCCCCCTCGTTGAAGCCGAGGGTCGTGTACCGCACGCCGAACTTGCTGCTGACCTGCAGGAACACGAGCACGTCCGTGCCGCGCGTGTAGGCGGGCATGCCGTACCAGGTGCGGGGTTCGAGCTCCGGGGCCACCTCCGTGACGATCCGGTGCACCCCCACTGCCATGGCGCGGTCCTGCTCGGGCATCTCCTCGATCGTCGCCAGCAGGTCCTGCAGGGCGTCGGCCTTCTTCTTGCCGCCGCGCTGGGCGCGCAGCTCCTGCGCGCGCTCGGCGATCGCGGCCTGCTCCGCAGCGCTGAAACCGGTGGACTCGCTCACGGTGCCTCCTGGGGTGCGGGGACGGGTCCTGCCCGGGTCTCAGCTCCGACGGCCCAGGCGCCCGAGCAGGCGGGTCTGCCGGTCGGCGTCGTCGGCCACGGGGACGGGCTCGCCCAGGATGCCGGGCGTGTAGGCGGCGTCGCCGAACAGCTCCAGCGACTCCTCCACGCAGTCGATCTCCGCGTCCGTGAACTGCGCGTCCACGCCCTGCGAGCGGGCCAGGTCCCAACGGTGCACGATCAGGTCGAACGCGTGGAAGCGGATCAGCGCCTCGCCCACGGTCATCTCCCCCAGCGCGGTCTTCATGGGCCGCAGGATGAACTCCTCGTCACCGGCGAGGGCGGACATGGCGGCGGCGTGCTTGGCCCACTGGGTGGCCAGCTGCTGGCGGGAGCCGTCGAAGAGGGGCACCTCCCGGCCCTGGCGGGCGGCGAAGTCGCGCTGGCCGGCGATCACGTGGTCCAGCAGGTCCAGCGCGTCCCAGCCCTCGCACGGGGTGGCTGCGTCCCAGTCCCGCACCTCCCGGACGACGGCGGTGAACGGCTCGGCGGCCGCGTTCCAGCGGGCCTCGACCTCGGTGGCGGGGATGGACATGGTGCTCTCCTCAGGGTCGCGGGGTTCTCGGGGCCGCGGCGGACGACGACGGCGCCGCGCTCGGCTTCTTCGGGCCGCGGATGGACTCGGGGCGGGCCGGGTCCAGGACGGACCGGGGGTCGAAGAACTCCTCCAGCACGGGCCGCTCGCCCGAGACGGCCGCGGCGAGGCTGATGCCGTCCACGTTGATGCGCGAGCCGCGGTAGTAGCCGGGCTCGAGCTGGCCCCACGCCTTGGAGGTGCCGTCCACGAGGAAGAAGGAGCGGTAGCCGAGCTCACGGAAGTAGCGGTACCGCTCGTTGTCCGCGGTGTACTTGCCGGGGCCGGTGACGTCCGCGCCGAACGGGTAGATGAGCATGTCCGTGGGGCCGAGGATCGGCTCCACCTCGGCGTGCCACAGGTCCATGTCGAACTCGAGGTCCTCCCTGTCCAGCTTCGGCACCGTCCGGTGGCCCCACGTGTGCGAGGCGAACTCCCATCCGCTGTCCTTGAGCGCGTCGGCGACCTCGGTGGCGGCCGCGACGTCGGCGTCGAACGTGGGGCTGTCCCCGAACTCGCGGGCCGAGGTGCGGTAGCCGAACACGCCGTCGTAGCCGGTCATGGCCAGCACGCCGCGGGCGCCGTTGAGGCTGAAGTCCGGGTGCTCGGCGAGGAAGTCGTCCAGGCGCGGGACGACGTCGAACGCCCCGACGTGCGTGGTGCCCTCGGCGTCCGTGTACTCGTTGCGGACGCGGCCGTCCTCGGCCACGATCAGGCGGTCCGCGAAGCCGTCGCCGTCCATGTAGAGGTAGTACGAGCAGTCGTCCAGGGAGAGGATCAGCGGGGTCCGGCCCTCGGGGACCATGAGGGTCTTCGGGCGGACGACGTCGTCCTCGCCCACCTCGTACAGCTCGTGCGGGGAGACCAGCACGTAGCCGCGCTCGTAGACCTGCCGGATGACGGCGTCGAACTCGTCCACCGTGACCATGAAGTCCAGATAGCCGCCGGCCTTGTCGTCGCCGTCGAAGGCGCGGGCCGGGTCCACCACGAGGGAGTGGAAGAACAGGTGCGGCACCCGGGCCACGTCCGGCCAGGCCACCGGGTCGCCGGCGGGCGGCGGTCCAGCGGGGGCGGCGGAGGTGGGCGCGGACGAGGCGGGCTCGGACGACGACGACGGCGCGTCCTCCCCGTCCTGCCCGCAGGCGGTCAGCAGTCCCGATCCGAGCAGGGCGGAACCGGCCAGGAGCATCTGTCGGCGGGTCAGCTGCGGCACGGGCGGGGGCATCGGGCACCTTTCTCCGGGGGCACCCATCATGCCAAGGCCGCCCGGCCCGGGACCACCCCTGCCGGGCGTGGGGCGGGCGGTGGGGACGGCGCGGCATGGGAGGCCGGCCGGCGGCGGGGGCTCGATCCGCCGCAGACGGCCCAGAGTGGTCACGCGGACGACCCGAGCTCGGCGCGGACCGTGTTCGACCGCTTCGTGTTCAGCAACCACATCCGCAGCTTCAGCGTCGACTGAGCCCCGGCTGGGAGGCGCCTTCGACGCGCGCCGACGCACGCGCCCCTCGCGCCGTGCCGCGTGCCACACTGGCGAGCGTGACCCGACGTCCGGATGCACCGCCCCCGGCCGACCCGCGCACGCGTGCGGCCCTGCGCGCCGTGCTCACGGTCCTGGCCGTGATGGCGGTGCTGTTCGCCGCCGTCGTGCTGACGCTGGCCTACGGACCCGCCCGCTGAACCCGCCCTTCCCCGATCCAGGAGCAGCCATGTCCCCCGCGGACCCCACCGCCGACGTCGCGGCCCGACCGACCGGCCCCGCCGCGGTGGCCGAAGCCTTCGCGGCCGCCTGGAACGCCGCCGACGCCGACGCGCTCGCCGAGCTGTTCGCCGAGGACGCGGACTTCGTGAACGTGGTGGGCGTGTGGTGGAGGCGGCGTCGGCAGATCCGGGTGAACCACGCGCTCGGCTTCCGCTGGATGTTCCCGCACTCGCGGCTCGAGCTCGGGCGCGTGCGCGTGCGCGAGCTCGGGGACGTGGCGGTGGTGCACGCGCCGTGGACCATGACGGGGCAGACCGCGCCCGACGGCGACGAGGTCGGCGAGCGCACCGGCGTCCTGCTGCTCGTGGTGCGCCGCACCGAGGCCGGGGCGTGGGAGGCGGTGGCCGGACAGAACACGGACTCCGTGCCCGAGGCGCAGACCCACCTGGCCGACGACGACGGGCTGGCCGCGGTGCACTACCACCCGTCGGCGTGGATCGATCCCGACGACGACCCCGACGGCCCGGAGGCCTGCTGAGCGGCGGCGGGCTCACTCCACCGTCAGCAGCCGCACCCAGTCGTCCTCGACGCGCTCCCCGCCGACCACGAACTGCCGCGCCCCGATCGTCGCGAAGCCGAGACGCTCGTAGAACCGGTTGGCCCGCGCGTTCTGCGCGTTCGTGCCGAGCCACACGTGCCGGAACCCCAGCCGCCGCAGCCGCTCCACGCCGTCGTGCACGAGGGCCTCGGCCAGCCCGGTGCCGCGCCCCTCGGCGAGCACGTACAGCTTCGAGAGGTGGCCGGCCAGCACGTCGCCGAGCCGCTCCGTGACGGGTGCCTCGGGGGTCGCGGCGGTCTCGTACAGGGCGTAGCCGAGCAGGGTCTCCGGGGCGTCGGCCGCGGCGCCCACGAGCACGATCCGCTCCGGGTCCGCGATCCACGCGGCCACGGCGGCCTCGCTCAGGTGCAGCGCGATGTGCGCGTCCACCGCGGCACGCGGCAGCGAGGCCGGGGAAGCGTCCGGGAAGGTGGCCGCGGCGATCGCGGCGATCGCGGGCGCGTCCTCGGGGCGGGCCGGACGGACAACGGCGGCGCGGGGTGCGGAGGTCATCCCCGGACGGTACCGCCGCGGCGGGGGCGTGGGGCGGCGCGCGTCGCGGGGTGACCGGGCGCTCTCCCGCCCGGCCCCCGCCCGCGGCCGCCCCCGCTCAGGCCTGCAGCGCGGGGTGCAGGTCCTTCATGCGGAACCGGCGTCGGCGCCGCACGACGAGCACGTCCACGGCGAGCGCCGCCGCCCCGATGCCCATCAGCACGACCACCGGCACCCAGAAGCGCTGGTCCAGGCCGCCGGAGATCGCGTTGCGGAACGCCTCGATGGAGTAGCTCATCGGCATGAACGGGTGCAGCGCCTGGAAGAAGCCGGGCAGCACCTCGGCCGGGTAGGTGCCGCCGGTGGAGGCCAGCTGCAGGATCAGCAGGACCAGCAGCAGCGCCGAACCGGGGGTGCCGAGCGCCGTCTGCACCAGGTGCGCGATGAGGGAGAACACCACGGCCACGAGCACCGTCAGGGCCACGGCCCGCACCGGGTGGACGGGGGCCAGGCCCAGCGGCAGCGTGGCGGCCAGCATGAGCAGACCGCCGCCCACGGCCACGATGCCCACGGGCAGCCACGCGGCCAGCGCGATCGCCACCGGGTTGCGGCGCCCGGCCAGCAGCCGCCCGCTGATGGGCCGCATGATGTTGAATGCGGCGATGCCGAACACCCACAGCGCGATGGAGAAGAACATCGGCGCCATGCCGCGGCCGTAGACCTCTGCGGAGTTGTCCACCTGCATCACGGCCTCCACGGGCCGGGACATCACCAGGGCGGCCTCGTCCCGCTGATCCTCGGTCAGGGCGGGGACGCGGTCGACGCCGTCGGAGAGCCCGGAGGCGAGCTCGTGGGCGCCGTCGTCGAGGGTGCCGAGGCCGGCGCGCAGCTCCCCGGCGCCGTCCTGGAGCTGGGCCAGGCCGCCGTCGAGCTCGGTCGCGCCGGACTCCAGCTGCCCCGCACCGTCCTGCAGGGTCAGCGCCCCGTCGTGGAGCGCGGCGTTGCCCTCGGCGAGGGTGGTCGCCCCGTCCGTCAGCTCGCCGAGGCCGGACTGCAGCTCCCCGGCGCCGTCCTGGAGCTGGGCCAGGCCGCCGTCGAGCTCGGTCGCGCCGGAGCCCAGCTGCTCGAGGCCGTCCGCGAACTTCCCGGCGCCGTCGGCGAGGGAGTCGGCCCCGTCCTTCGCCTCACCGATCCCGCCCTGCAGCTTCTCGGCGCCCGCGGCCACGGCGTGGGCGCCGTCGTTGAGGTCCGTCAGATCCGCCTTGGCGGAGGCGGCGACGTCGTCCTCGACGAAGCCCTGGACGCGCTCGTTGGCGGCCGCGGAGGTCGCGGCGGCCTCCTCGGCGCGGCCGGCGACGGCGGTCACCCGCTCGTCCGCGCCGGTGAGCGCCTCCTGGAGCGCGGCGTACTGCTCGGACTCGGCGAGCGTCGGGTCCTCTTCGGCGAGCTCGGCCAGGGCGGCCTGCGCGTCGGCGATGCGGGCGCCCGCGCCGTCCTCGGCCGTGCCGGCCACCTCGGCGACCCGCTGGACGTCCTCGTCCACCGCGGCGACGTCGGCGGCCACCGCGTCCTGCCGCTCGATCACCTGGTCCAGGCCGGGGATCACCGTGTCGTAGAGCTGCTGGGTGCCGTCGGCCACCTGCGTGGCGCCGTCGGTGAGCTCGGCCGATCCGGTCTGCAGTTGGGCCAGCCCGTCGGAGAGGTCCGTGGCGCCCTGACGCAGGGCGGGGGCGTTCTCGGCGAGCTGCCCGGCACCGTCGGCGAGGGCCTGGGAGCCCCCGCGCGCCTGGTCGAGCCCGTCGGCCAGGCGCCCGGCCCCGTCCTGCGCGGACGCGGCGCCCGCGGCGAGTCGCTGGGCGCCGTCGTCGGCCTGGGCGGCGCCGTCCGCGAGGTCACCCGCACCCGTGGCGAGCTGGCCCGCGCCCTCGGCCAGCTTGCCCGAGCCGTCGTGGGCCTGGACGATCCCGTCCTCCAGCTGGCTCGCGCCGTCCTCCGCGGAGGCCGTGCCGTCGGCCAGCTGCGCGGCGCCGTCGGCGGCGTCCACCATGCCCGACCGCAGCTCGCCGAGGCTGGAGAAGACGGCCTCGAAGTACGCCTCGATCGCGGACCGGTTCACGGCGGCCTCGACCTTGGCCTGGCTCGCGTTCGTGACGGAGCCGATCACGAAGCCGTTGGCGTCGTCTCGGCGCAGGGTGATCTGCGCCTGCTGCGGTGTCCCGCCGCCCTCGGGGCTGACGAGGTCACGGCTGAGCTCGGCGGGGATCTCCAGGACGAGGTAGTACCGGCCCTCCCGCAGTCCCTCCTCGGCCTCCTCGCGCGTGGTCTCGCGCCAGTCGAAGGCGCGGTCGTCCTTGAGGCGTTCGGTCATGTCCGCGCCGGTGCGCAGCGTGGTGTCGCCGCGCTGGACGGGCTCGTCCTCGTTGACGATCGCCACCGGCAGCCGGTCCATGGCCCCGTAGGGGTCCCAGTTCGCGGACAGGTACAGGGCGCCGTAGATGGCGGGGACGAGGAAGATGAACAGCAGGGCGAGCAGGGGCAGGCCACGGCGGAAGCGTCGCAGCTCGTAGCGGAACAGCATCAGTTCTCCCGGACGGGGGGCAGGGTGAGGACGACGGCGTCGCGCGGCACGGGCGCGGAGGCCACGGCGCTCACCGCGAACGGGTGGCCGTGGTCCTTGAGGACGTCCAGGGCCGCGTGGAGCGCGACCAGCTCATCGATGGTCAGGGTGGCGTCCACGTCGTCGAAGGTGACGAGGCGGGCCGGGCGCAGGCAGGCGACGACGGCGGCCAGCAGCGCGCGCTCGGGTGCAGGCAGCTCCCCGACGACGGCCTCCGGCGCCACGCTCAGCCTCACCGCGTCCGCGAGGAGGGCGAAGCGCGCGCGGCCGGCGCGGCGGCGCACGCCGTCGGCGAGGCAGCGCTCGTCCACGACCTCGGCCGCGGTCAGCGCCGGCTCGAGCTCCACCACGTCGGTGGTGTGGGCGACGGCGGTGCGGGCGCGGAGGGCGTGCGGGTGGCGCGCGGCGTCGATCGGGGGCCGGTACGCGCGGGCGGCGGGCCGCTCCGGCCCGTCCAGGGCGACGTCCACGGGGCCGCCGGTGAGCACGAGCTCGCCCCGCACGCCCTGCAGGCGCCCCGTGAGGGCGAGCAGCAGGGCCGAGCGGCCCGAGCCCTGGGTTCCGAGCACGGCCAGGTGGGTCTGCGGGGGCAGCACGAGGTCGAGGGGGCCGAACACCGGCCCGCGACCGCCGCGCAGGGTCAGACCGCGCGCCACGAGGGTGGCGGGCGGGAGGTCGTCGAGGTGCGCCGGGACGGGGGCGGGCCCGGGGCCATGGTGATCGGCGTCGGTGGGAGTGGAAGACATAGGCCCTCTTTGCCGAGTCGAGGCGGATTCAATACCATCGGTATTCAATACCATCGGCATCGAGAGGGCAACATGGCCACCCGACCCCGCCGCGAGGATGTCCGCGCGGCCATCCTCGACCACGCGGCCCGGGTGTTCGGACGGGAGGGCTACGCGCGCTCCTCCCTCGCCCGCATCGCGGCGGAGGCCGGCTACACGAAGGGCGCCGTCTATTCCGGCTTCGCGGGGAAGCCGGACCTCTTCGCCGCCGCCTGCACCGTCCAGTTCGAGCGGGCGACCACCCGAGCCATGGACGGCGTCGCCGACGCCCTGGACGACCCCGACCTGCCGCGCGAGGACCTGGTGGCCCGCGTGGCGGAGGCTCTGGCCGACGTCGTGCTCGAGACCACGGGCTCCTGGCCCCTGCTCCTCCACGAGTTCCAGGCCGTGGGCCTGCGCGAGCCCGCCGTGGGGAGAGCCTACCGGACGCTCACCGTCCGGCGGCGGGACTTCCTGGCCGGCCTGCTGCGTGAGCACCGCGTGCTGGCCGACGTCCCGGACGAGCAGGTCACGCACACCGCGGCCATGCTCCTGATGCTCGTGCACACGCTGTCGGTCGAGCGGCACCTGGCCCCGGAGGACCTGACGGTGGACGACGTGCGGGACACGCTGGCCGCGGCCGTGCGCTCCCTCCTGCCCTGACGCCTGCGCGCCGGCCCCGCCTCAGCCCAGAGTGCCGGCCACACCGCGCACCAGCGCCACCGTGCCCCCGACGCCGGCCAGGCAGATCGCGAGGACGCGCGCCTTCTCGGGGTCCACCCGGCGGGCCACCACCGAACCGAGCAGCACACCCAGCGGGCCGCCCGCCACGACGGCGACCCACACCGGCCACGGCACGTGCAGCCCCGCGGGCACGGCCGCGCCGAACAGCGACTTGGTGACCAGCGAGGTGAGATTGGCCAGCAGGAACACGGGCTGGAGGGTGGCCGCCCACGAGCGCTGGTCCCACCGGCTCGCCACCGCGTAGACCGCGAGCGCCGGCCCGGCGATGCCCGCGGTGGTGTTCATGAACCCGGCGACGGCGCCGGAGGCGAACACGGCCCCGTTCCCCTGGGCGGTGAAGCGCTGCTGCAGGCCCAGGACGGCGGCCACGGCCACCAGCACGGAGGACCCCAGGAGGATCTCGAGGGCGTGGGCGTCCAGGACCCGCACGGCCCACGCCCCCGCGAACGAGCCGGCCACGAGCAACGGCGCGAGGCGGACGAAGCGCGGCCAGTCCACATGCCGGTGCAGCAACGCGAACAGCAGCACCGCGGACACCGAGGCGGCCACGTTGGACAGCGTCACCCCCGCCACCGGGCCCAGGAGCAGGGACAGCGTGGGTGCGGCGATCATGCCCACACCCATTCCGCTCACCCGCTGGAGCGTGCCGCCCAGGGTGATCGCGGCCAGCGCGACGACGGCCGGCAGCCACACCAGGGAGGGGTCCATGCGGGCAGTATGCCGGAGCCGGGGGCCCGTCGGCCCTGGTGCCCGCCCGTGACGGGTGCGCATGCTGGCCGCATGGCCCAGCACAGCTCCACCCCGTACCCGCTCGTGATCGTGGGCAGCGGCCCCGCCGGCGTCAGCGCCGCCCGCGCCTACGTCGACGCCGGGGGACCCGGCCCCGTCCTCATGCTCACCTCGGACGTGGACCACCCCTACGAGCGTCCGCCGCTGTCCAAGGAGCTGCTGCGCGGCATGGCGGCCCCCGAGGGCACGCCGATCGCCGGGGAGGAGCTGCCGGACGGCGTCGAGCTGCGCCGCGGCACCACCGTCACCGGCGCGGACCTCGCCGCGCGGACGCTGCGGGCCGGCGAGGAGCCGGTCCGCTTCGAGCGCCTGATCCTCGCCCTCGGCGCGCACCCGAAGCCCCTGCCCGTCGCGGACGACGACGCCGAGGTGCACCTGCTGCGCTCTCTCGACCACGCCCGCCGCCTGGTGGCCTCCGCCGGGCACGCGCGCTCCGCCGTCGTGATCGGCTCGGGGTTCATCGGCTGCGAGGCGGCCGCGTCCCTGGCCCTGCGCGACGTGGCCACCACGCTGGTCACCCCGGACGAGGTGCCGCAGCAGAGGCGGCTGGGCCGCGTCGCCGGCGAGCGGATCGCCGAGTGGCTGACGGGCGCGGGCGTCACGCTGCGCACGGGCGTGCGGGTGAGCGGCATCGAGGCCCCCCGGACCATCCACCTGGACGACGGCGTCACCCTCGCCCCGGACCTCATCCTCGCCGCGGTGGGCATGGAGCCCGGCGGCGGTCTGCTCGAGGGCACGGAGCTGACCGTCCACGAGGGACGGATCGTGGCGGACGAGCATCTGGCCGCGGCTCCCGGCGTGTGGGTGGCCGGGGACGTCTCCCGGGCCCGGCACACGGTGGCGGACCGGCCGATCGTCGTCGAGCACTGGGGCGACGCCCTGGCGATGGGCGAGGTGGCCGGCGCGAACGCCGCGGTCACGACGGTGTCCGTCCCGGACGGCACGGCCGGGCAGAGCTCGGCGCTCGCGCACGAGGCCGACGCCGACGAGGACGCGCTGCGGAGCTGGGACCAGGTGCCCGGGTTCTGGAGCACCATCGGCGAGCACCTCCTCAAGCACAGCGCCTGGGGCGACGGCCACGCCACGGCTCGCCTCGTCGAGCGCCCCGGCTCCTTCACGGTCTGGTACACGGACGAGGAGGACCGCCTGGTGGGTGTGCTCACCTACAACGCGGACGACGACGCGGCGCGCGGCCGGGAGCTCGTGGCCGCCGGGGCGGCGTGGTCGGAGGTGAGCGGGGACCTGCGCGGCGAGCTGCGGACGGATGCGGACGCCTGAGCGGGCGGCGCCCGGTGCCGCAGCCGGTCAGTAGACGTCCACGAGGGTCGCGTAGACGATGTGGTTCTCCTCGAACTCGCGCGTGAAGGCGTTGTAGCCGTCACACGTGATCAGGCGCAGCTCGGGGGCCTCGGTGTCCCCGTAGACCTCGTCCGTGGGGAACTCGTCCTTGCCGTACGTGACGCCGCGGTCCACCGCGAACACGGCCACGGCCCCGTCCTCGCGCTCCACCTCGATCGTGTCCCCCGGCGCGAGGTCGGTCAGGTGGGCGAAGACGCCCGCGGAGCCGTCCGTGGCGTTGACGTGGCCGAGCAGCACCGCCGGGCCCCGCTGCCCCGGGCTGGGCGAGTTCGCGTACCAGGCCGCGGGCGAGCCGGGCTCGGCGGGCGGGACGGCGAGCGAGCCGTCGTCCCGCAGGAGCAGGCGCATCAGGTCGGAGCCCGCCCCGATCGAGGGGATCGTGAAGGACACCGGCGGGGAGTCGTCCAGGCCCTCGGCGACGACGGCCGCCTGCGCCAAGCGTTCCTCCTCGGCGACGCGAGCGGCCTCCTCCGCCGCGGCCGCCTGGGCCGCAGCGACCTCGGCCTCGGCCTGGGCGCGGGCGGCCTCCTCGGCAGCCGCCTCCTCCACCGCAGCCGAGGCCGCGGCACGGGAGGCCTTGGCGGACGCCTCTGCGGCGGCCGACTTCTCCGCGGCCGCGCTCGCCCGGACCGCCTCGGCCGACGACGACGCGGCGGCCCGGGAGGCAGAGGCTTCGGCGGCGCGGGCCTCGCGGGAGCGCTGCGCCTGGGCGGCCGAGGCGGACGCGGCGGGATCCGGGGTCGAGGCGGCCTGGCCGGCGCATCCGGTGAGCAGCAGGCAGAGCGCCGCCGCGGACGCCACAAGGCGTCCGCGGCGGGCGGGTCGGATCCGGATCATGCGTGAAGCGGAGGGGATCCGGTCCGGGTTCAGGCCTGGGCGCGACGGCAGACCAGCACGGCCGCACCGGCGACGCCGGCCAGGCCGAGGGCACCCACCGCGAACGCGGCGGCGGGGTCGGCGGCGGGGGCCACACCGGTCTCGGCGGCGCCGACCGGGACCACGGACACCTGGGACTCGTCCTCGGTCTCCACGACCGCCCCGGTCTTGATGGCCTCGATCTCGGCGGCGGCGGCCTGCTCGCGACCCTCGACGATCACGCCGTACTCGACGTTGTACTCGCAGCCGACGCCGTCCTGATCGGAGTCCAGGTCATCGTGGTAGTCCGGGTGCGTCGCGGGGATGTTGAAGACCCCGGCCGCGTAGGCGTCCTTGCAGTCCGGGTAGGTGTAGGCCGCGTCCGGCAGGGCCTGGTCAGTCGGGTCGTGGTACCCCGTCGAGTCGTTGACCGCGGGCTTGTCGAGGCGCTTCAGGTCCTGGCGGCCCTCGCAACCGATGCCGTCCTTATTCGCGTCCATCTTCGGCTTGAACCACTCGTGGCCGCTCGGCACGTGGGAGAAGCCCATCTCGTACACGTCAGTGCAATTGCGCGGCGCCTCGACAGCCGTCGCGGGGGCGGCGGCGAACAGGGACAGACCCAGGGCGGCGGTCAGGGTGGCGCCGGTGACGATCTTCTTCATGGCAGACCTCGTTGTCTCAAGGGGAGGATGGAACGCACCACAGGGGGATGTGACGTGGCAGACGTTGCTGAGAAAACCATGACCGGACCCTGGATGTCCAGTCAGCGGCGCCGCTGGCTCTGCCGCTGACCTGGGGCGACGCGCCTCCACCGACCCACGACGCGCCGCCTCCCCCGGAGGGAAGACGGCGCGTCGTCCGCGCGATCACTTCGCGTGGCGGGCGAGCAGGTCACGGGCGACGTCGATGCCGGCGGCCTCGACGTCGTAGGAGCCGGTGGCCTCGTGGTGGGCCTCCACGGCGTCGGTGATCCGGTAGTGGTCCGGGTTGCCGGGCGGGTCCGAGGTCTCCAGGACGTGGATCAGATAGGTCTCCCCGGCGGCCAGGTCCTGGCGGTCGTGGTTCTCGTGATGGGTCATGTCGTCCTCTCGGGCGGAATCCGGACGGGGCTGATCCCCGCCGCTCGTACGGCCCAGCGTGGACCGCATGCCACGTCACGGCCAGGCTTGCTCGCCCCCGGTCCCCTGAGGCGTCGAGGACGCCCGCGTGCCGCCTGGGCCTCCGCGTGGGCCTGGGCGCTCACCGCGGAGAGCTCGTCGATGCAGGCCCAGACGGACTCGCCGAGGTCGGTCACCACGGACAAGCCCATGCCGAGGCGGGCGCAACATCTGGGCACACGCGGTGATCTTCTGCGGCCACTTCCCCCAGGGCACGGAGACGTTCTCCGAGGAGATGGTGGAGGGCCAGACCCGCGGCGACGGGTACGTGCGCCAGATGATCGGCTCCGCGAGATCTGCGCGCGCTACGGCCTGCCGTACACGACCGGCCCGCTGCTGCGGCAGGTGGGCTCCGCGTGGAAGAAGGTGTCCCGGCTGGCACTGCCGTGAGGCGGGAGGGGCGGGCGCCCCTCCCACCGCCGTCGTCGGCTCAGCCCTTCACGCCGCCGGCCGTGAGGCCGGAGACGATGTACCGCTGCAGGAACAGGAACAGCGCCATCACGGGCAGGGCCGCCAGCACGGCGCCGGCCGCGAACACGCCCCAGTTCTCAGAGCGGGTCTCCGAGACGTAGCCGTAGAGGCCCACCGCGAGCGTCTGCGCGGACGGGTCCGTGAGCACCACGGAGGCGATCACGAACTCCGAGACCGTGGTGATGAAGGACAGCAGGGCCACCACCGCGAGGATGGGGGTCACCAGGCGCAGGATGATCGAGAAGAAGATCCGCGCGTGCGAGGCGCCGTCGAGCTTGGCGGCCTCGTCCAGCGACGGCGGGATGGTGTTGAAGAACCCGTACATCAGGTACGTGTTCACCCCGAGCGCGCCGCCCAAATACACGAGGATGAGGCCGAGCTGCGAGCCGATGCCCAGGACGGGCACCAGGTTGCCGATGTAGGTCAGCAGCAGGAAGATCGCCACCACCGCGAGCAGCTGCGGGAACATCTGCACCAGCAGCAGCGTCAGCAGCCCCACGCGGCGGCCCGTGAACCGCATCCGGGAGAACGCGTAGGCGGCCAGGGCGCCGAGGAACACCGTCATCACGGACGTGATGACGCCGATCACCATCGTGTTGAGGAACCAGCGGCCGAAGGGCCGGTTCGGATCGCTGAACAGGTCCACGTAGTTCTGCCCGCTCAACGAGGAGAACAGCCGGTTCGAGCTTGCCATCGTGCCAGTCGGGTCGAGCGACGCGGACAGCACGTACAGCAGCGGGAACAGTGCGAACGCGCTGGCCAGCACGCCCACCGCGTGGCGCCAGCCCAGCTCCCGCATCCACCGGCCGAACGAGCGGCGGCGTCGTGGCGGGGCCGGGTCCTCCTCCCAGCGCAGCGGGTCCGTCTCCTGCTGCGCCAGGGCGGCGGCAAGGGGCGAGGTCGGGACGCCCGCCTCGGGGGCGTCCGGCCGGGGCCGGCCGGAATCCTGGGGGATGCTCACTTGTCGATCTCCTCGAGCGCCTTGGTCTGCCGGAAGCTGATCGCCGAGATGGTCGCCACGATCAGGAAGATCACGATGGACAGGGCGGAGGCCAGGCCGTAGTCGCGCCCCACCCCGCTGAACGCCGTCTTGTAGACGACCGTGATCAGCAGGTCCGTGGCGCCGATGTTCGAGCCCGCGTCGGGGAACCGCGGTCCGCCGCCGGTCAGCATGTAGATGATGTTGAAGTTGTTGAAGTTGAACGCGAACGAGGAGATCAGCAGCGGCGCCACCGAGACCAGCAGCAGGGGCAGCTTGATGGAGCGGAAGATGCGCCACGGGCCGGCGCCGTCCATGCGGGCCGCCTCGTCCACGTCCTCGGGCAGGGACTGCAGGGCGCCCGTGGTCACCAGGAACATGTAGGGGAAGCCCAGCCACAGGTTCACCACGAGCACCGACAGCCGGGCCAGCCACGGGTCGGTGAGCCACGGGATGTCCGCGCCGCCGAAGAACACGGTGTTGACGAAGCCGAACTCCGGGTTGAGCAGGCCGGCCCACACGAGGCCGGACAGGAACGCCGGGAACGCGTACGGCAGGATCATCATCACCCGGTAGACCTTCTTGCCGCGCATGTCCGAGCGGTTGAAGGCGATCGCCAGCAGCAGCCCGACGGCGAACGTCGTGGCCACGCTCAGGAACGCGAAGGCGAAGGTCCACACGGTGACCCGCACGAGCGGGTCGCGCAGCTCGGGGTCGGTGAACGCGCGCGTGAAGTTGTCCAGGCCGACGAACACCCGCCAGCCGGTCTGCAGCGTGCTGCCGTCGTCCGCCTGGAACTGGCCCTCGCCGTTGTCCCGGTACTCCACGCCGCTCTCGAGGTCCGTGAAGGTGTCCCGGGCCTCGTCGTACTCCAGACGCGGCGCGTACACGTACCCGCGGGAGCCGTCGCGCGTCTCCAGGGTGCCGTCGGCGGCGTCGTCGCTCAGCGGGACCTTCAGGCGGGTGACCTGGTCCTGACGCTGCAGCAGGTCGCCGAACCGCAGGGTGGTGTACCCCTCCACCCCCACCGGCTCCCCGTCCTGGATCTGGGCCTCGACCGGCTCCAGCGCCTGGTCCGCGCCGCCGAGGACGGGCTCCCCGTCCCGCAGGGTCAGCAGGTAGAGGTCGCCGCCCTCCTCCAGCACCGTGATGTCGTACACCGGGGAGTCCGGCACGCGGATGGAGGAGGAGCGCTGGATGATCTCGATCGCCGCGGCCTTGTCCGAGTTGTGCCCGGCGCCGTAGTTCGTGAAGGCGACGTAGGAGGAGTAGACCACCACGAACACCTGGAACAGCATCAGGAAGAACAGGCCGGGGGCGAGGTACTTGGCCGGCAGGCCGCCGCGGCGCAGGTAGATCCAGTTGATGCCGATCGTGACCGCCAGGGTCAGCGCGAACACCACCCAGTCCCCCGCGGCCGCGAGCTGGAACAGCAGGAACGCCGCGAAGGCGTCCACGAGGCCCAGCAGGACGATCTTGGCCAGCGTGCCGCCGAGGCCCTCGGTACCCCGGGCGTCCGCCCGACGACGGCGGCCCGGGCCGGTGCGGCGCGCGGCGTCGTCGAGGGCGGCGGTGGCGGCGTCGGACCGGTCCGACGCGGTGGAAGACGGGCTCATGGTTCCTCATCCGGCCCGAGGGCCTGCCGTGGAAGGGGGGGTGCGCGCCCCGAGGGCGCAGGGCCACGGTCCGCCTCCGGCGTCCCCGCGGGGACGCCGGAGGCGGACCGCGCCGGATCACTGGCCGATGCGGCCCTCGATGTCGGAGATCATCTTCTGCCAGGTCTGGACCGGGTCGCCCTCGCCCTTGATGATGCTCATCTCGGCGCCGCCCCAGAACTCGAACACCGCGCCCATCTCGGGGGCCGCCGGCATGGGGACACCGTTCTCGCCGATCTCGCCGAACGCCTTCACGGTCTCGTCCGAGGCCGCCTTGTCGAAGGAGGCGGTCAGCGCCGGGGGACGCTTGCCCTCGGCGAAGAGCGCGTCCTGGGCCGCCTCGGTGGAGAGGTAGTTGACCACGAACTCATTCGCGGCCAGCTGGTTCTCGGACTCTGAGGAGACGAAGAAGGCGTTGACGCCCACGAACGGCTGCGCCGGCTGGTCTCCCATGGACGGGATGGCCTCGACCTCGAAGTCGACGCCGGCCGCCTCGGCCTCCTCGATGTTCCACGGGCCGGTGATGAAGTAGGCTGCGTTGCCGGAGTTGAACTGCTCCTTGGCGATGTCCGCGGTCATGTTCGGGTTCAGCACCCCGGACTCGCCGTACTCGGCCAGCTTCTCGGCGAAGGCCTCACCCTCGGGCCCGCCCATGGCCAGCGAGCCGGTGTCGTACGAGCCGTCCTCGGCCTGCTTGAACACGGGGGCGCCCATGGAGGTCTGGAACGGGTACAAGTGGTACGGGTCGCCGTTGACGGCGTCCAGGCCCACCACGAACGGGTACTCGGCCTCGCCGGCGTCGACGGCCTTCTGGCCCTCCGCGATCATCTCGTCGAAGGAGGCCGGGGTGGACTCGGCCAGCTCGGTGTTGCGCAGGATGGCGATGTTCTCCACGGAGTACGGCACGCCCCAGGTCTGACCCTCATAGGTGACGGCCTGCACGGAGGACTCCACGAAGTCGCCGGCTCTCTCGCCCAGCTCAAGGGGCTCGATGGTGCCGTTCTGCACGAGCGAGCCGATCCAGTCGTGGGCGCCGACGATCACGTCCGGGCCCTCGCCCGTGGGGTTCTGGGTGATGAAGTCGTCCTTCATCGTGGAGTTGTCCTTGACCACGAGCTCCACCGTGATCCCGGTGTCCTCCTTGAAGTCCTCCGCCACGGCCTGCAGCGGCTCCTGGCGGTTCTGGTCCACCCACATGGTGATGGTGCTGGCGCCGGCCTCGGAGAGGTCCTGGCTCGGGGACGCGGTGGCCGTGCCCTGCTCGGTGGCGCCGGCCGGGGAGGAGGACGCCGGGGCGGAGGAGCCGCCGCCGCACGCGGTGAGCGCGAGGGCGGAGAACGCCGCGGTGAGGGTCAGGCTGAGCGGGCGGCGGAAGAGGCCGCCGGTCGTCGTCGACTGCATGATGTGCCTTTCACGAGGGGTGGCCCGCGGCATGCGCCGGCCGTTGCGTCGCCGACGTGGGCCCCGCGGTGAGACGGCGCCTGCCCCCGGCGGCTGAAGGAGTCAGTCCCCAGGAGTGTAAACGCTTCCACTGTGATATGCCACACAGAGGTGCGCTCCCGCATGAACACGGGCATGCGGGAGTGGGGGCGGAGGTCAGGACCGGCTGAAACCGGAATGGAAGCGCTTCCACCACCGCGCCTGCCGTGCCGTACTCTGGTGCCACGCATCGACCCCCGGCCCGCCGCCGTCGTGCACCCGCCCCGCCGCAGAACCCCATGAACCGGGAGGAGGACCGCCGATGGTCGGCATCAAGGACGTCGCCCGCATGGCCGGGGTCTCCACCGCCACCGCCTCCCGCGCTCTCACCGGCTCCGGCCCCGTGGCGGCCGCCACGCGCACCCGAGTCCAGGAGGCCGTCGCCACGCTCGGCTACGTGGCGGACTCCGCCGCTTCTTCGCTCGCCTCGGGCCGCACCCGCAACATCGGGCTGGTGACCCCCTCCGTCCACCGGTGGTTCTTCGCCGCCGTGCTCGAGGGCGCCGCGGACGAGCTCGTGCGGCACGGGTACGACCTGACGCTCTACGACGTCGGCCAGGACCCGGAGCGTCGATCCACGGTCATCTCCGACCTGCTGCCCCGGCGGCGGCTGGACGCCCTGATCACCCTCTCGTTCCGGCTGAGCGTGTTCGAGTTCGCCGGACTCGAACGCCTCGGCCGGCCCGTGATCGCCATCGGTGGCCGCCTGCCGGCGGGCGAGACCCTGCCCGACTGGTTCACCGCGGTCCAGGTGGACCACGCCCGCGCCGCCCGGATGGCCACCGAGCACCTGCTGGAGCTCGGACACCGGGACATCGCCTACGTGGGCCGCGTGGACGAGGACATCGAGTTCCAGGTCAGCACCGAGCGCACCCGCGGGTTCCTGCACGCCCTCGCCGCCACCGGGGTGCGCACGCCGGCCGACTGGATGGTGCCCGCGGACTTCACCATCGGCGGCACCTACCACCAGGCGCGCGCCCTCCTCGCCGACCCGCGGCGCCGGCCGACGGCGGTCATGTGCATCTCGGACGAGATGGCCATGGGCACCTGGATGGCAGCCCACTCCCTGGGGCTGCGTGTGCCCGAGGACGTGTCCGTGATGGGCCTGGACGGCCACCCCGAGGCCGCCCGCCTGGGCATCAGCACCGTGGACCAGAACCCGCTCGAGCAGGGCCGCCGCGCCGTCCGCCTGGCGCTCGGCGCCCTCGACGGCGCCGCCCACCCCCACCGGATCATGCACCACCTGGCCCTGCGGCCGAGGGCGAGCACCGCGCCGCCGTAGACCGTCAGCCCCGACCCTCACCCACCCCTCTCCTTCACCTCGGACCGTCGGGCACGTACCTGCCCGTGAAAGGAACCCCACCATGGCCTCCGTGACCTTCCGCTCCGCCAGCCGCCAGTACCCCGGCTCCCCCCGCCCCGCCGTCGACTCCCTCGACCTGGAGATCGCCGACGGCGAGTTCCTCGTGCTCGTGGGCCCCTCCGGCTGCGGCAAGTCCACCTCCCTGCGCATGCTCGCCGGTCTCGAGGAGCTCTCCCACGGCAGCATCCTGATCGGCGACCGGGACGTCACCGACGTGGACCCCAAGGACCGGGACATCGCGATGGTGTTCCAGAACTACGCCCTGTACCCGCACATGACCGTGGCGGACAACATGGGCTTCGCCCTGAAGATCGCCGGCGTCCCCGCGGACGAGCGGCGCCGCCGCGTCGAGGACGCCGCGAAGCTGCTGGACCTGACCGAGTACCTGGACCGCAAGCCGAAGGCCCTCTCCGGAGGTCAGCGTCAGCGCGTGGCCATGGGCCGGGCGATCGTGCGCGACCCGCAGGTGTTCCTCATGGACGAGCCGCTCTCCAACCTGGACGCGAAGCTGCGCGTGCAGACCCGCGCCCAGATCGCCAACCTGACCCGCCGTCTGGGCACCACCACCGTGTACGTGACCCATGACCAGACCGAGGCCATGACCATGGGCGACCGGGTGGCGGTCCTGAAGGAGGGCCGCCTCCAGCAGGTGGACACGCCGCGCAACCTCTACGAGCGCCCGATGAACGTGTTCGTCGCCGGGTTCATCGGCTCCCCCGCCATGAACATCTTCCGCATGCCCGCCACGCACGAGGGCGTGCACTGGGGCGAGAAGGTCATCCCCGTGCCGCGGGAGGATCTGGCCGACGCTGGCACGGCGGTGGACCTCGGCGTGCGCCCCGAGAACCTGGTGGTCAGCGACGACGCCGCCGGCCTGCCCGTGGAGGTGGACACCGTGGAGGAGCTCGGCGCGGACGCGTACGTGTACGGTCACGCGACGATCGGCGGCGAGGAGCGGCTCATCACCCTGCGGACGGTGGGCTACACGGCGCCGGAGAAGGGGTCCGTGGTGCACGTGGTCCCGGACCCGGAGCGCGTGCACCTGTTCCACGCCGACACCGGCGAGCGACTCAACCGCTGACGGCGGCGCGGAGCGGCGTGACGGCGGCGGGCGTCGCCTGCCCTCAGTCCTGACGCTCGGCGAGCTCCGCGAGCCGGTCGATCGACGCACGGAGCTGCTCTTCGCCGGTCCGCAGCGCCTTCTGGATGCGCTTCGGGTCGGTCAGGGCGGTCCAGTCATAGGTGTGGGTGACGCGGCAGCCGCCCTCGTCGTCGCCCTCGACCTCCCACCGCCACAGCTGGCCGAACGGCTCCCCGCCGACCTCGGAGGGCTTCCAGGCGATGCGGCGGCCCTCCTCGAACTCGACCACGTGGTTCGCGCGGTCCACGCCCTTCTGCAGGGTCATCACGAACACGTCCCCGACGGCGGTCACCCGCTGCCCGGGGGCGGCCTCGGCCAGGTTGTCGTTGCCGTCCCACTCGGGCTGGCGGGAGGGGTCCGCGATCAGCTCGAAGACGACGCCGGCCGGCGCGTCGACGTGACGGGTCGCGGACACGACGCGGTCCTCAGGGGCGGGCAGGGCGGTCTCGTCGATGTGCTCCATGGGGAGAGCGTAGACCCCGGTGCACACCCGCCGAGAGAGCCGGCGGGGCTCGCGCCAGGGGTGGGATGCTGGGGGCATGCCCGCCCAGCCCTCCCCCTCCGGCCACACCGTCCACCTGTCCACGTCGGGCGTGGACGCCCGCATCGCCCCCGACGAGTTCGGCGGGTTCGTCCTGGAGATCGGCGGGGCTGTCCAGTCCCACGTGGACCTGGCCGACCCCGCTCGCATCCGCTACGAGTACCTGCGCCGCATGGCCCACGTGCTCGACGCAGCCTCCCCGACGGGCGCGCCGGTGCGGGTCCTGCACCTCGGCGCGGGCGCGCTGACCCTGCCGCGCTACCTCCAGGCGACCCGACCCGGCTCGGAGCAGACGGTGGTCGACCTGGACCGGGAGCTCGTGTCCTTCGTGCTCGCCGAGCTGCCCCTGCCGGCGGGCACGGACCTCGTCTCCGTGGTCGCGGACGCGCGCCTGGCCGCCGTCGACCTCGCGCTGGACGGGGAGCGGTTCGACGCCGTCGTGCTGGACATCGGCACCGGCGAGGAGGGCGCCGAGCACCTGCGCGGCGCCGTGTTCTACGGGGAGCTGCTCGAGCTGCTGACGGCGGGCGGGGTGCTGCTGGTGAACATCGGCGACGACGCCGGCCTGCGCTTCCTGGGCGCCGAGCTGGGCGCCCTCGAGGAGGCGGCCGCCGAGGCCGGGGTGCCCGGCCCGTGGACGCTCGCGGACCAGGGGATGCTGGAGCGCCTGGACTGGGGCAACGTCGTTCTGGCCGCGGGGGCGCCGCTGGGAGAGGCCGGCTGCACGGAGCGCCTCGCCGCGGCGGGGCCGCATCCGGCGGCCGTGCTGGACCCGGCGGAGTCGGCCGCGCTGGCCGACCGCATCCGTCGCGCCTGAGGGCGGGCGCGGTGCTCAGAGCCGGGGGTCCTCCGCACCGGGGCCCGTCTGCGGTCGGGGCCACGGGTGGCCCCGGCGCTCCTCCGCCCCCTCGTTGAAACGCCGCAGGAGCCTGCTGAACTCGACGACGTCCTCGGCGGGCCAGGAGGAGACGATCTGCGCCACGTTGTCCGCGCGGGAGCTCAGCTCCGCGGCGAGGCGGGCGCGTCCCTCCTCCGTGGGACGGTGCAGCCGGGCGGAGCCGCCGTCGGGGTCCGCCACCCGCTCGACGAGGCCGGCCTTCATGGCGGCGGCCACCTGCCGGTGGACGGTGGAGACGTCGAGGTCGAAGGCCTCGGCCAGCTCGGCGATGCTCATGGCCCCGCCCGCCTCCAGGCGGGCGAGCAGCACGGTGGCGCTGCGCTCCAGCGCGCTCGACCGGCCGTAGGGGGCCACCCCCTGCGTGGCCACCCGCAGCAGGAGCATGTGCTCGTACATGATCCCTTCGACCGGGTCGACCCACGCCCCCTCAGATGATTGCATCATGCAAACGATGCTACCTTTTGCATCATGCAAATCGCCGAGCAGGAACGCATCGCCTCCCCCACCTTCGTCCTCGCCTGGGTGGTCTCCTTCCTCCAGTTCCTCGCGTTCTACGCCCTCGTCACCACCATGGCCGTGTACGCGGTCCGGCAGTTCGCCGCCTCGGACGCCGGGGCGGGGCTGGCCTCGAGCGCCTTCGTCATCGGCGCCACCGTCAGCCGCGTGGTCACCGGCCACGTGGTGGACCGCTTCGGCAAGCGCCGCGTCCTGGTGGTGGCCCTGGTCGCCGTCGCGCTGTCCTGCACGCTCTACCTCGTCGCCTCCTCACTGCCGGCCCTGGTGGCGGTGCGCATGCTCCACGGCGCCAGCTACGCCTTCGCCAGCACCGCCGTCATGGCCCTGGCCCAGGCGGCCATCCCCGACGGGCGACGCGCGGAGGCCACCGGCCACCTCGCGCTGGGCACCACCCTGGCCACCGCGATCGGCCCCGCCCTGGGGCTCTTCCTCGCCGGCTCCATCGGCTACGTGTGGCTGTTCCGGGCGACTCTGGGGATCACGGTGGTCAGCCTCGTGCTGGGCCTGCTGGTGCGCGAGGCGCCCGCCGCGGCGGGCGTCGACGGCGAGCGCGCCGCCGGCGAGTTCCCCCTGGAGCACCCCGCCCCCGCGGTGGGCTTCCGCCTGCGCTCCGTGCTGCACCCGGCGGTGCTGCCGATCAGTGGCTTCATGCTGCTGGTGGGCCTGAGCTACGCCGGGATCCTCACCTACCTGAACGCCTACTCGGTGGAGCGCGGGCTCACAGCCGGCGCCGGCCTCTTCTTCCTGGCCTACGCCGCGGCGATGCTCGTCATGCGCCTCACCCTGGGCACCCTGCAGGACCGCCGGGGGGACGACGCCGTCGTCTACCCCGCACTCCTCTGCTTCACGGCCGCGCTCCTGGTGCTGGCCTTCGCCACGCGCGACTGGCAGGTGGTGCTGGCCGGGGCGCTGAGCGGCCTCGGCTACGGCACGCTCATGCCCGCGGCTCAGGCGATCGCCGTGAACGCGGTGCCCTCCCACCAGCTCGGCGCCGGCATCTCCACCCTCATGCTGTTCGCGGACGTGGGGCTGGGCCTGGGTCCTGTGCTCCTCGGCGGGCTTGTGGCCTCGGCCGGCTACGGCGCCATGTACGCGGCCCTGGCGGGCGTGCTGGTGGTCGCCGCCGGGTACTACTTCGTGATGCACGGACGCCGGCACGGGCGGCGGGAGACCGTGGCCCGCGCCTGAGTCCCGCGCGGTGACGGCGGCCTGCCGCCGCGGGCGGCGCTACCGGCGCCGCGCCGGCCAGGACGCGAGCGTGACGGCGGCGAGGGCGCCCAGGGTGCCCAGCACCGTCGTCGTGGTGACCGTGGATCCGTCGGTGGGGGCCACCAGGTCCACCACGAGGGAGCCCAGGAGGTTGCCCGAGACCAGACCGAGGGTGGCGGCGAAGACGCCCAGGCGCGGGACGACCATGGCGCCCACCCCGATGAACACGCACCCCAGCGGGCCGCCGAGGTAGAGCCGCCAGTCATGCGGCAGCGCGGGCAGGCCGTGGCCGGAGGCCAGGGCGATCCCGCCCCACACGATCCCGAGGAAGAGGACGCCGGCGGTGAAGTTGACCAGGGTCGCCGGGATGGCGGTGCCGTAGGCCGTGGTCTGACGGGCGTTGAACACCTGCTGTCCGGCGGTGGCCAGACCGGCCAGCAGGGGCAGCAGGGCCAGCAGCGCCCAGCCGGGCCCGCCGCCGGCCTCGCCGAGCGAGGGCCACACCACGAGGGCGACCGCGGCCAGGGCGAGCGCCGCCCCCGTGAGGCGCCGCGGCGTCAGGCGCTGCACCCCGGCGGGGCTGAGCCCGAACCGGTCCACGACCATCCCGCCGACCACCTGCCCGGTGACCACGGCGACCGTGAACACAGCCACGCCGAGGGGACCGATCGTCGCGGACTGGGTGAGCACCAGGAGCCCGCCGATCACGCCCGCCACCGCGTACCACGGGCGCACGGACCCCGCGGCCAGGGCCGGGCGGATGCGGGCCAGGCCCCGGCGGCCCCGCGGCGTCAGCACGCTCACGAGCACCATGACGACCAGGCCCGCCGCGAAGGAGCACAGCGCGGCGAGGACGGGGTCGCCCGTCAGGTGGGCGAGGCGGGAGTTGATGCGGCCCTGCAGCGGCATCACGGAGCCGGCGGCCACCGCGAGCGCGAACAGCAGGGCGGTCGCCCGCGGGGAAGGGGCGTCCGGGCGGGCGGCGACGTCGGCCGGGCGGGGGCGGGCGGGTCCGCGCTCGGCCGACGGGGCAGAGGATGCGGGTGGCATCCCCCCGTTGTACACCCCTAGGCGGCCAGGCGCGCGTCGAGCCCAGCGCGCACCGCGGGCCACTCCTCGCGCACCACGCTGAAGTAGTCGACGTCGGCGATCGTGCCGTCCGCCGCCGGGCGGAAGCGGCGCAGAGTGCCCTCGAACGTCGCCCCCAGGCGGGCGATGGCGGCGTGTGAACGGGCGTTGCGGTGGTCGCAGCGCAGCGCCACCCGCTCCAGCGCCCATTCCTCGAACGCGTGCCCGAACAGCAGCAGCTTGCAGCCGGGGTTCACGGAGGTGCCCCACACCCGACGGACGTAGACCGTGTGCCCCACCTCCACCCGCAGCCCCGGCACCAGGTCGTAGAGGCTCGTGCGCCCCACCAGCTCCCCGCCCTGCTCGACGGCGAAAGCGAAGGTGCCCTCCCGCTCGATCAGCTCGGCGAGGTGCGCGGACATGGCCGCGCCGTCCACCGGCAGGGGCGTGCTGTTCCCCGCCCACATGGCCTCGTCGACGAGCTCGCGCAGGGCGGGGCCGTCGTCGGGGGCGAGGGGGCGCAGGGTGAGGTCCCCGCGGGTGAGGACGATCTCGTGCTTCATGCACCCATCCTGTCAGCGGGCTCGGGGTGATCTCCCGGCACGACGAGACCGAGCGCCACGGCCGGGGCGTCGCCCGGGCGGGGAGGCGACCGGCCGGCTCAGAGCGTGGCGGACCGGCGGGCGGAGGCCCTCATGGCCGCGACCCGCTGCGTCACGGGGGCCTCCAGGGCGCCCGGCTGCAGGGCCGGGGCGAGGTCGGCGGCCACCTCGCGGGCAACCCCCTCGAGGGCGGAGGCGTCCTGGGCGACCCAGGCGCGCAGCGTCAGGTGCTCCCGCATCCACGCCGTGAGCGTCTCCTCGGACTCCGGGGTGAGGGCGAAGCCCGCCCCCGCCGCACCCGGGCTGGTGCGCTCCACGTCCAGGCCGAGCTCGCCCGCCAGCAGGGCGGCGAACGCCTGGCGCAGCGGTGAGACGCCGGTACGACCGGACTGGAAGGCGGCGCGCACCTCGCGGCACTGCAGGCTCTCGTCGGCCGCGTCGACGGCGAGGACGTCGCCGGCGGCGGGGGTGAGGCCCAGGGCGGCACGGGCTGACTCCTCGGCCACCACGGCCACGATGCCGGGCACTGCGGGGGCGGCGATGAGGAACTCGGCGTACCGCATGCCCGGGGTGGCGGCGAGCACAGCGGCGGCCTCGGCGGTCAGGGACGGGGTGTCGACGGCGGTGACGGTCATGGATCCAGGGTGAATCGTGATTCACTGAGACCGGGAGAGTCGTCCATATTTTGAGATTTACAGCCACATGGTGAGACCCGCGCCTGCTCCGACGTGCAGTACGCTGGCCCCATGCAGATGCGCGCGCAGCAGTGGTGGACCGCCTGAGGGCGGCCCCGGTCATGCGCATCTGACACGACGAGCCGCTCGCCTGCCGGGCGACTCGGTCATGAGCGGCTCCGGCGCGCCCCATCCCAGGAGGACCCCCGATGACCCACCGCAACCCCGAGGACAACGCCCTGAGAGGCGCCGCCGAGCCCCGCACCCTCGCCGAGGCCTGCGACCTCGTCACCACCCCGGACCTGGACGTCTCCGCGGACGGCATGTTCGGCCAGTACGGCGGCGCCCACCTGCCCCCGCAGCTGGCCGGCCCCATGGCCGAGGTTGCCCGCGCGTACGCCGAGGCGCGCACCGACCCCGAGTTCTACGCTGAATACCGACGCCTGCTGCGCGACGCCGTCGGGCGTCCCTCCCCCCTGACCCCGCTGGACCGCCTCTCCGACGAGCTCGGCGGCGCACGGATCGTGCTCAAGCGCGAGGACCTGAACCACACCGGCGCCCACAAGATCAACCACACGATCGGCGAGGCGCTGCTCGCCAAGCGCATGGGCAAGCGCAGCCTGATCGCGGAGACCGGCGCCGGCCAGCACGGCGTGGCCCTGGCGACGGCGGCCGCGATGGTCGGCCTCGACTGCGAGATCCACATGGGCGCGATCGACGTGGCCAAGCAGCACCCCAACGTGGTGCGCATGCGCCTGCTCGGCACGAAGGTCGTCTCGGTGGAGCGCGAGGGCCGCTCCCTGAAGGAGGCCGTGGACTCGGCGTTCGAGGTGTACGCGGCGGACCCGGAGAAGTACCTCTTCGCGATCGGCTCCGTGGTGGGACCGCACCCGTTCCCCACGATGATCCGCGACTTCCAGTCCGTGGTCGGCCGCGAGGCCCGCGCCCAATTCCAGGAGCGGTTCGGGGCGCTGCCGAGCGCCGTCGTCGCCGCGGTGGGCGGCGGCTCCAACGCGATGGGCGCGTTCACCGCGTTCCTCGACGACGCCGACGTCGCGCTCGTGGGCGTCGAGCCCGGCGGCCGCTCCGCGACCAAGGGCGAGCACGCGATGACCATGACCCAGGGCCGCGACGGCGTCCTCCACGGCATGGCCACCCTCGTCCTCGCCGACGACGACGGCACCCCGGACCCCGTGCACTCGATCGCCTCGGGCCTGGACTACCCGGGCGTCGGCCCGCAGCACGCCCATTTCGCGCGCGTCGGCCGCGTCCAGTACGTGGCCGAGGACGACGCGGCCGTGCTCGACGCGTTCCAGCGGCTCACGAGGCTCGAGGGCGTCATCCCCGCGCTCGAGTCCGCGCACGCCGTGGCGCACGCGATCCGCCTCGCCCCGCAGATGGGACGGGACGAGCGGATCCTCGTCAACCTCTCCGGCCGCGGGGACAAGGACGTGGACTACGTGGCCGAGAAGCTCGGTCTCACGGGCGAGGCGGACGAGGTCGTGCGGTGAGCTGAGGCAGCGGCCCGGTGGCGGCACCGGTCAGCGCGTAGCCTGGCACGCGTGATGACCCTGATGTGGGGCGCCGTCGCCGCGTCCTCCCTGCTCGTGGGCGCCGTCCTGGCGACCCTGCGCCGCTGGCACATGGGCACGATCGGACTCGTGCTCGCCTTCGGCGCCGGCGCCCTGATCGCGTCCGTGTCCTTCGAGCTCGCGGAGGCGGGCGTGCAGGCGGCCGGACCTGCCGCCGTCGGCATCGGGCTGACGCTCGGCGCGGCCGCCTACTTCCTCGGCGACCGTGCGGTGGAGCGCTCCGCCGCGAGGTCCGGGGGCTCGTCCTCGGGTGCGGTGCTGACCGTGGGCGCGCTGCTGGACGGCATCCCGGAACAGCTCGTGCTGGGCATCGGGCTGGCCGCGGGCGAGGGCGTGTCCCTCGCGCTGCTCGTGGCGATCTTCATGTCCAACCTGCCCGAGTCCATCGCCGCCACGGCCGACTCCCTCGACGGCGGCAAGACGCGCCGCCACCTGCTGATCCAGTGGTCGCTCGTGGCGGTGGTCTGCGCCCTGGCGACGTGGGGCGGCGGGCTGATCGCCGACGTCGCCTCCCCTGCCCTGACCGGCGGCATCCAGGGCTTCGCGGCCGGCGCCCTGCTGGTCATGCTGATCGACACGATGATCCCCGAGGCTCGCGAGAAGGGCGGGGAGAAGGCCGGGCTGCTCACCGTGGTCGGCTTCGCGCTCGGCGCGTTCCTGTCCCTGGTGGTGTGACCGCCCAGGGACAGGAACGCCCGGCTCCGGTCACGGGGTGGGCATGCCGCCGGTCACCGGGATGGTCGCGCCCACCACATAGGAGGACTCCGGCGAGGCCAGGAACACGTACGCCGGGGCGAGCTCGGTGGGCTGCCCGGCGCGGCCCAGCGGAGTGGACTGGCCGAACTCCGGCAGGGCCTCCGGCTTCTGGCCGCCGGAGGGCTGCAGCGGGGTCCAGATCGGACCGGGCGCCACGGCGTTCACGCGGATGCCCTTCGGGGCCAGCTGCTGGCCCAGGGCCTTCGTGAAGGTGTTGATGGCGGCCTTCGTGGCGGAGTAGTCCACCAGCTGCTCCGGGGCCATGTAGGCGACCACGGAGGTGGTGTTGATGATCGTGGAGCCCGGCTTCAGGTGCGGCAGGGCGGCCTTGACCAGGCGGAACTGGGCCAGGATGTTGACGTCGAAGGTGGCCTCGAGCTGCTCGTCGTCGATGTCCTCGATCGAGTCCTGCGCCACCTGCTTGCCGGCGTTGTTCACCAGCACGTCCAGCCCGCCGAGCTTCTCGACCGCCTGGGCCACGAGGTCGGCGCAGAACGTCTTGTCGCGGAGGTCGCCGGGGATCCCGGCGGCGGTGCGCCCCTCCGCCTGCAGGACCTCGAGGACGTGCTGGGCGTCCTTCTCCTCCTCGGGCAGGTAGGTGATCACGACGTCGGCGCCCTCGCGCGCGAACGCGATCGCGGTGGCCGCGCCGATCCCGGAGTCGCCGCCGGTGATGAGCGCCTTGCGGCCCTCGAGACGGCCGGTGCCGCGGTAGGACTTCTCACCCAGGTCGGCCTTCGGCGTCATCTCCGCGTCCAGGCCGGTGCCGGGCAACGACTGCTCCGGCGGGCTGATCACGGGGTAGCGCTTCGTGGGGTCCTGCAGGGTGAGCTGGTCGGTGGTGGTGGTGTTCGCGTCGTCGTGCGCCACGGGGTGCTCCTCATGGTCTCGGGGCGGCGCGCGGTCTGCGCGCCGTCCTCCGAGCGTAGGGAGCAGCCCCCCGGCAGAGCCACGGCTGACCGCCGGGCCACCGGACATGCCCCACCCGCTCCCCTGGACGACGAGCCCTGCGATTTGGCCCCTAACCGGCGGGTTTAGGGGCCAAATCGCAGGGCTCGTCGCGGGGTGCCGGGTGTCGCGGGGTGCCGGTGCCGGGGCCGGGCGTCACAGCCCGCCGTGCACGAACTCCCCGCCCACGGCGGTGGCGACGACGTCGATCGCCGCGATCTGATCGCTCGGCACCGCGCGCGGGTCCTCGCTGAGCACCGTGAAGTCCGCGAGCTGGCCCGCGACGAGCCGTCCCTTGCGGCCGCCCCAGCCGGTCGCCTCCGCGGAGCCGACCGTATAGGCGTGCAGGGCTTCGGCCACCGTGAGCCGCTCCGCGTCCGGGCCGTACTGCTCGCCGGTCTCGGTGCGGCGCAGCACGAAGTCCTGGATGACCTCCAGCGGGCGGCCGCCGGCCACGGGCCGGTCCGAGCTGCCGGGCAGCACCAGGCCCGCGCGCAGCAGCCGCCCGGCCGGGTACGAGAGCGCGGCTCGCTCCGGCCCGATCCGCTCCCGCACCGACCCGCCGAACGCGCTGATGAAGTTCGGCTGGGTGGCCATCACGACCTCCAGCTCGGCCATGCGGGCCACCTGATCGTCGCGGACCACCCCGCCGTGCTCCACGCGGTGCGGCATCACGGGCCGCCCGAACCGGCCCCGCGCCTCGGCGATCACGTCGAGCGCGAAGTCGAGGGCGGCGTCGCCGATCGCGTGCAGGGCCAGCGCCCAGCCGGCGGCCGCCGCACCGAGGCACGCTCGGCGCATCTCCCCCGCGTCCTGCTGTAGGTAGCCGCGGCCGTGGCCGTGGCCGCAGTAGTCCTCGGTCATCGCGGCGGTCTGTCCGAGCATCGACCCGTCCGTGAACACCTTCGCCGGCCCGATCTGCAGCCACTCGTCGCCCACGCCCGTGCGCACGCCGGCGTCGAGGGTGAGGTGCGTGCCGTCGTCGGGATGGCCGTCCACCGGGCGCAGCGCGTCCAGGGTGACCATCGTCTGGAAGCGGGTGCGCAGCAGCCCCGCGTCCCGGGCGCGCTGATACGCGCCGAACTCGAGCGGGCTGTGCCCGATCCACCCGCCGGCCACCCCCGCATCCGTCACCGAGGTGATGCCCTCGGCCGCGTACTCCTGCGAGGCCCGCGCCAGGCACGCGCCGATGTGCTCGTGGGACTCCGGCTGCAGCAGCCGGGTCACCAGGCTCATGGCGGTCTCCTCCAACAGACCGGTGGGCCGGCCGGCGGCATCCGTGAGGATCCGTCCGCCCTCGGGCTGCTGCAGCACCTGCTCCCCCACGCCGGCCAGGACCAGCACCGCCCCGGACACCGTGACGGCGTGGCCCGTGTTGTGGCGGATGAGCACGGGGCGCCCTGAGGCGGCGGCGTCGAGGCTGTCCCGGTCCGGCTGCGGGCCGGTGAGGTGGCCGGGGTCGAAGCCGGTGCACGTCACCCAGGCGCCGGGGCCGAGCTCGGCGGCGCGGGCGCGGACCCGGCGGTGGACCTCCTCCGCGGTGCGCGCACCCTCGAGGTCCACGTCCAGCCGGGACTGGCCGAACCAGACGCTGTGCGCGTGGGCGTCGTTGAACCCGGCGAGGACGGTGCGCCCCCGCGCGTCGAGGCGTTCGCGCGCCGTCAAGCCGTCCAGCTCCTCGTCCACCCCGACGACGACGCCCCGCCACACCCCCAGCCGCGAGGCCGACGGGCGGGCGGGGTCGCCGGTGATGAGGCGGGCGTTCTCCACGATCAGGTCGAGCTGCATGGGGCGGGTCTCCTGGGGCGGGGCGGCGGGGACTGATTCGCGAGCGTAGCCGGGCCGGGCTCAGGCGGGCCCGGCCGCCGCGTCCAGCGCCCGGGCCAGGTCGGCGAGCAGCTCCGCCGTCGGCTCGACGCCCACGGACAGACGCACGAAACCGTCCGGGACGTCGTCGCCCCAGCGGGCGCGGCGCTCGGCCGCCGTGTGCGTGCCGCCGAAGCTGGTCTGCGGCACCACGTACTGCGCCGCGGCGATGAACCGCTCGGCCGCCGCCGCGTCCGCGAACCGCAGCCCGACGAGGCCGCCCGCCGCCGTCATCTGACGCGCCACGACCTCCGCGTCCGGGTGGTCCGCCAGCCCCGGGTAGACCACGGCGCGCACCGCCGGGTGGCCCGCGGCCAGCTCCGCGACCGCCTGCGCCGAGGCGCACATCCGGGCGAAGCGGACCTCGAGGGTCTCGAGACCGCGGTGGATGAGCCAGGCCTCGTGGGTGCCCAGGATCCCGCCGGCCAGGGTCCGCCAGCCGCGCACCCGCGCCATCACCTGCGGGTCCCGGCTGGCCACGTGCCCGCCGAGGGCGTCCGTGTGCCCGTTGACGGCCTTCGTGTCCGAGGCCACGACCACGTCCGCCCCCAGCTCCAGCGGGCGCTGCCCCAGGGGGGTCAGCAGCGTGTTGTCCACCACCACGAGGGCCCCCGCGCCGTCCCGGCGGCCGTTCGCGTGGGCGCGGGCGGCGACGTCCGCCAGGTCCGCCACGCGCAGCCCCGGGTTGGAGGGGGTCTCCACGAGCACCAGGTCGTAGCCGCTCAGGTCCGCATGGGCGAGCCCCTGGGTGGCGACCAGGTCCACGTGCACGCCTCGGGGCGTGAGGTGCTCGGCGGCGAGGGCGCGGGTGGGCCCGTAGCCGTCCGCGGGCAGGAGGGCGCGGTCCCCCGGGTGCAGCAGGGGCAGCAGGACGGCGGCGATCGCGGCCATGCCGGAGGGGACCACGGCGACGTCGGCGTCCTCCAGCGCGCCCAGGGCGGCCTCGAGCGCGGACCAGGTGGGCGTGGCCCAGCGCGCGTACTGGAAAGGCACGTCCGCGCCGGGGGCGGTGGGGGCGCCGTCCGGGTCCGCGCCGGGCAGGTGGAACGCGCTCGCGTGGACCAGCGGCGGGGAGATGGACTCCCCCGGGGCCATCCCGTGGGCGCGGTGGTGCAGGACGGTGCCGAAGGCGGGCGGCGGCGGGGCGGCGGACATGGCCCCGAGCGTAGTCCCGACCCCGGACGCGGCAGCGCGCCCCCTCCCTAGACTGGCGGACATGACCTCCGGCCCTCCCTCCCCCGCCCTGCCCGCCGGGCCCGCCGCCCACCTGCGCGGCGAGCACCTGACCGTCTCGCTCGGCGGGCACCGCGTGCTCACGGACGCCACGGTGCGGATCAACGCCGGCTCGCGGCTCGGGATCGTGGGTGAGAACGGGCGCGGCAAGACCACGCTGCTCCACGTGCTCACGGGCCGGATCACGCCCGACGTCGGCCGCGTGACGCGGGCGGGCACGCTCGCGTTCGTCCCGCAGGCGCTGCGGGCGCGGGCCGACGGGCGCTCCCGCACGGTGGGCGACCTGGTCCGCGACGCCCTCACGGGCCCGCACGCCGCACTCGAGGCCCTGGACGCCGCCGCGGCCGCCCTGGCCGAGGCCCCCGACGACGCCGGCGCCGGACACCGGTACTCCACCGCGCTGGAGCGGGCCCACCTCTACGACGCCTGGGACGCCGGCCGGCGCGTGGACATGGACCTCGAGGGGCTGCACGCGTGCACGGACCGCGAGCGCCCCCTCACATCGCTCTCGGTCGGCCAGCGCCACCGGGTGCGCCTGGCCGTCACCCTCGGCTCCCGGCCGGACCTGCTGCTGCTGGACGAGCCGACCAACCACCTGGACGACGTCGCCCTGGACTTCCTCACCCGCCGGCTGGTGGAGCACCCGGGCGGGGTCGCCGTCGTCAGCCACGACCGCGCCCTGCTGCGCGCCGTGTGCACCGACATCGTGGACCTGGATCCCAGCCAGGACGGGCGGCCGCGGCGGTACTCCGGCGGGTACGCCGGCTGGGCGAAGGGGCGCCGCCGCGCCCGGGCCGCCTGGGAGCAGGAGTACGCCGAGCAGAACGCCGAGCGCGAGCGGCTGGAGCTGGCCGTGGAGGACGCGCGGGAGCAGATGCAGGGCTCGTGGCGGCCCCCGAAGGGCACCGGCAAGCACCAGCGCTCGAGCCGGTCGGCGGGGATCGTGCAGATGTTCAACCGGCGCTTCGACGAGCTGGAGGCGCACCGGATCACCGTGCCCGAGCCGCCCCTGCGCCTGGACTGGCCGTTCGCGGACATGCCCGACGGCGACCCGCGGGACGGCGCGGACGCGGCGGCGGGCACGGCGGGCGGGCCGGGCACGGCGGGCGACGACGTCCTGCTCACCGCGGACGCCGTGCGCGTGGCCGGGCGGCTCGAGCAGCCGATGGGCGCGGCCCTCGTGCCGGGCGGCCGCGTGCTGGTGACGGGCCCGAACGGGGCCGGGAAGTCCACGCTGCTGCGCGTGCTCGCCGGGGACCTGGAGCCCACGAGCGGCTTGGTGACCGTGGGCGCCGACGTGCGCGTGCGCCTCGTGGCGCAGGAGACCCCCGCGTGGGACGAGGAGCGCACCGCCGCCGCCGTGTTCGAGGAGCACGTGCGCCGCGTCGGCGCGGACGAGGCCGGCGTCGACGACCTGGGCCGTCCCCTGCCGGCCCCCACGCTGCCCTCGCTCGGGCTGCTCACCGCCGAGGCCGCGGACACCCCGGTCGGACGCCTGTCCCAGGGGCAGCAGGCCCGTCTGCACCTGGCGATGGTGCTCATCGAGCGCCCCCACGTGCTGCTGCTGGACGAGCCGACGAACCACCTCTCCCCCGCGCTCGTGGACGAGATGACCGAGGCCCTGCAGGTCACGGAGCAGGCCGTCGTCGTGGTGACCCACGACCGGCAGATGCTCGCCGACCTCGCCGACTGGCCGCGCGTCGAGCTGCGGACCGACGCCGCGGCGGTGTGAGGCGGGCGGGGCCCCTGGCCACAGGCCCGGCCCGGCGGTCCGCCCTCAGAGGTGCGCCCGGCACAGCCGCCGCAGCGCCACGCGGGCCGGCAGTCGGTAGGCCAGGGCGACGACGGCGGGCCCGTGGACCGTCAGCCCCGCCCGGGTGCCGCGGGGGGTGGCGGTGAGGTCGTGCGTCATGGAGACCGCCGTCCCGGCCACCCGCACCGTCCACCGCCAGGTGCGGGCGTCGTCGTCGACCTCCTCGACCACGAACGGGACGCGCAGCCCCAGGGGCGCGTGGACCACGCCGCGAAGCCCGGCCCGCAGCCGGCGCCGTGGCGCCTCCACGGCGCGGATCTGCGGAGCCCACCGCGGCCACAGGCGCAGGTCGGCGTAGCGGGCCCAGGCCACGTCCACGGCGGCGGGCCCGGTCGTCGTCACGCGGCGGAACTGTCGGGGGCGGCGCGCGCGCCTCGCGCCGGCGGGGGTGCGGGTCCAGGGGGTCCGGATCATGGTGCCGAGCGTAGGGTCCGGACCGCCGGCCGGGACACGCCCGCCGGCCCGAGCGGCTCGGCCAGTGCACCGGGGGCGGCGTCGCGCTCCGGCAGGATGGGCGCATGACCCTCCCCACCCCCTCCGGCCGCTGGACGACGACGGCGCGGCCTGCCTTCGCCGTCGCCGCGGCCCTGTCCCTGGGCGGCAACCTGCTCTCACTGTGGATCGGCTCGTGGAAGTCCTCGGACCTGCCGGCCGACGCGGGCTACGCGGGCGTGCTCGAGGGCGGCTGGGAGCACATGCTCAACCAGCCCACGTACTTCACGTTCCTCTCGAACTTCCTGGTGGGGCTGACGTCCCTGCTGCTGGCGCTGCGCCTGCACCGGCCGGGCACGCTGTTCCGGGTGCTGCGGGTGACGGGGGTGGTGTGCATCGTGATCACGGGCGTGGTGTTCAACGTGCTGCTGCGGGACGCCGACCCGATGACCGCCGTCGAGCGGTTCAACGACACCCTGCAGCACATCGTCACGCCGATCCTCACCCCGGTGCTGTGGGCGGTCTTCGGGCCGCGGCGGCAGATCACGTGGCGGGTGGTGTGGTTGTCCACGCTCATCCCGCTCGCCTGGCTGGCGTTCACGCTGCTGCGCGGGCCGTGGCTGGACTGGTACCCGTACACGATCCTGGACGTCCCGCGGCTGGGCTACGACGGCGTCGCCGTCTACGTGGTGGCGATCCTCGTGTTCTTCGTGGCGGTCGCCGCCCTGCTGCGGGTGGCCGACGGCCTGCTGGCGCGGGCCGGCGTCGGGGTGGGGGCGGGCGCCGAGGCGGAGGCCCGGGTGGAGGCCCGTCCCTCCCCCTGACCCCGCCTCAGTCCGACGCTGCGCGGCCCACCTGCACCGCCCACGCGCGGACGAGCGCCTCGGCGACCTCCGGCTGGTCCAGGTGCACGTTGTGGCCGGCGGCGTCGAGCGCCGCGTAGGTGGCGCGCGGGTAATGCTCCAGGAGCGCGGCCTGGTCCCGGTAGCCGACGAGGTGGTCCTCCCGGCCGGTGAGGATCAGGGCGGGCCCCTCGAACGGCGGCGCGGCCTCCTCCGGCACGGCGTCCAGGACGTAGCGCGCGGACAGGCGCTTCAGCGCCTCCTCGTCCACGGCGCGGACGCCCGGCAGCGCGTGCTCGCGGAACCGCTCCCACGTGTCCCGCGTCAGCCGCGGGGACATCTCGAGGAACGGGGCGGCGTCGTCGGGGTCGAGGGTAGACATGAAGGCGTCGTCGCGCTCGCGCACCACCAGGTCGGTGCGGGTGCGCCGGTCCTCGTCCGGGTCGACGACGGGCGCGAGCAGCCCCAGCCCCAACACCTGCGCGCCGAACTCGGCCGCCACGTGCCGGGCGAGCAGGCCGCCGAGGGAGTTGCCGAGCACCGCGAACGGCCGCTCGCCGACCTCCGCGCGGATCCAGTCCACGAGCCAGGCGGCGAGCTCGGGGAGGCCGCCGTCGTCCTGGAGGGCCGAGGTCCGGCCGAAGCCCGGCAGGTCCACGTAGATCCGCTCGACCTCCCCGGCCTCGGCGAGGGCGTCGTCGAGCGGCAGCAGCAGCCGGTGGTCCACGCTGTTGCCGTGCACCGCGATCAGCGGGACGCCGGAGCCGCGGCGGACGACGTGGGGGTTCTCGGGGGTGTGCTCGGATGTGTGCTCGGTCATGGGTCCGAGCGTAGGGCTGAGCGCGCGGTGCCGCCCTCTCCCCGCCGCCCTCTCCTCGCCGCCCTCTCCCCGCTGCCCCCTCCCCACCGCTTTGCGGGCCGAATGCGACGCTCCCGTGCCCGATTCAGGGGCTCATCCGTCGGATTCGGCCCACAAAGTGCTCGGCCGGGCCGCCCGGTGCCGGCCGGTCACCAGAGCAGCTGGTCCCCGCGGATCTGCGTCTGGAGTCCGTCGATGCGCCCGAGCACGGAGACCTGCAGCAGGGCCGGCCAGGCGTGCACCACGAGCCCCAGGGCCACCGCGACCACGCCCCAGACCGGATGCCCGACGGCCGCCAGCGCCACGCCCGCCACCGCGTGCAGACCCGCGGAGGCGGCGTGGCTGACGAGGGAGCCCACGGCGGCGGTGCGGATGCGCCGCAGGTCGGCCCGGCCGGTGATGCGGCGGCTGATGGCCGCGTTCCAGCCGACGGCGCCCAGCTGCCGGGAGAGCCAGTCGGTGCGGACCCGGCGGGCGAGATCGCGCCAGCGCGTGTCCCGCCTCCACGGCCGGTCCACGAGCTGCCGCGAGGGCTCCCCGTAGAACGGGCCGAACCCGAAGGTCCCCACCGTGAGCACGCCGACGAACAGCCCCGGCGCCGTCGGCGCCATCAGCACGAAGGCGGACATCAGGGCGGCGACGGTGAGGGCCAGACCGGCGAGCGAGCGGGGAGTCATCACCGCGGACGCTAGCGCACCGGGCCCGCACCCCGGGCGATCCCCTCGAGCCGCCGCACGTGCGCGGCCCACCGCTCGGCGTCCCAGCCGGGCAGGTTGTCCCCGGGGCCGCGCAGGCCGGCCTGCCCGTCGATCCCCTCGCGCAGGATGTCGGCGTGGCCGGCATGGCGGGCCGCGTCGAGGGCCACGTGGGAGAGGATCTGCGCCAGAGTCACCTCGGCCAGGTGCGCGGGCCACCAGGGGACCCGCCCCCGCGCGTCGAGGACGAGGGCCTCGATGGTCGCGTCCGCGTGCGCGAAGCATCGCCGCGCGTAGTCGAGGACGTCCTCGAGGGTCTCGTCCTCGGCGGCGAACAGGTCCGCGCCGTCCTCCTCGCCCACCCCCGGCGCGTCCCAGGGCAGGGGGATGCCGGCGGGGCGGCCGAAGACCTCGCCGAAGTACTCGAGCTCGCACGTGGCCGCGTGCTTGAGCAGGCCCAGCAGGTTGGTGCCGGTGGGGGTGCGGGGCAGGCGGACCTCCCGCTCGGGCAGGCCGTCCAGCTTCGCGAAGAGGGCGTCGCGCTGCCGGCGCAGCCCCTGATGGAGGATCTCCTTGTGGTCCATGGGGTGAGCCTGCCGGGATTCAGGCCGCGCGGACGGCCCTGGCCCGTGGCCCGACGTCGTCGCGGACGTCCGGCGCCCCGGGCCGCCGTCGTCGGTCCTCAGCCCTCCCGGCGCGGGACCACGGTGATGGCCCGGGTGTCCGGGGCGGTGTCCGCGACGTGCTCCATGGCGCGGTCGAGGTCGCCGGTCTGCTGGTACGCCGCGTGGATCTGTTCCCACAGGCGGGCGTTGCGGACGCCGATCGCGTGCGGATCCAGCACGGGTTCCTGGCCGGCTCGGCGCTGACGGTCGTAGTCCTTGAGCAGCCGGATGGCCACGGGGCTCAGCAGGATGAGCGCCACGATGTTCACCCACGTGTAGAGGCCGACGCCGAAGTCCGCGAGGGACCACACGAACGCGGAGGTCTGCACGGACCCGAACACCATGGAGCCGGCCAGCAGCAGCCGGGCGATCGCGATGACCGCGCGCTGCGCCGTCTTGTTGGGGATGAGGTAGGCGACGTTCGTCTCCGCGTAGAACGCGAAGGAGAGCAGGGTGGTGAAGGAGAACAGGAAGACGGCGATCGCCACGAAGGACGGGCCGAAGGCGGGCAGTGCCTCGTCGATGGCGATCTGGACCCATGCCGGGCCCTCCTCGACGCCGGGCACGTGCTCCGCGAGGAGGCTCTCCTCGTCCGGGCCCAGCACGTTGAAGCTGTTCGTGGCGAGGATCATCAGGCCGGTCATGGTGCAGACGAACAGGGTGTCCACGTAGGCGGAGAACGCCTGGGCCAAGCCCTGCTTCACGGGGTGGGAGACGTGGGCGGCCGCCGAGGCCTGGGCGCCCGAACCGGTGCCGATCTCGGTGGAGTACACGGCACGGCGCACGCCCCACGCGACGGCGGCGCCGAGGATGCCGCCGTAGACCGAGTCCAGGCCCAGCGCGCTGGAGAAGATCAGCCCGAACATCGCGGGGACCTGCTGCCACATGAGTCCGACGACGAGCAGCCCCACCAGGATGTACGCGCCGGCCATGAACGGGACCACGAGGCCCACCGTGCGGCCCAGGCGGTGCATGCCGCCGAACACGATCACGCAGAACAGCACGGCCATCCCGAGACCCACCCACAGCGGATCCCAGCCCCACGCCTCGGTCGTGGCGGCGGTGACGGCGTTGGCCTGGATCTGCGGGCCGGTGAAGACCGTGGCGAACACGGTGGCCGCGGCGTAGGCGACCGCCAGCCACCGCCAGTTCCGGCCGAGCCCCTCAAGGATGTAGTACGCGGGCCCGCCGCGGTACTCGCCGCGGACCTTGTGCTTGTAGAGCTGCGCCAGCGAGCTCTCCACGAGCGCCACGGGGGCGCCGAGGATCGCCGTCACCCACATCCAGAACAGCGCGCCCGGGCCGCCCAGGTAGATCGCGGCCGCGACGCCCGCGATGTTGCCGACGCCGATGCGTCCGCCCAGGGCCATGGCGAACGACTGGAACGAGCTGATCCCCGCCGACGACGATCCTCCCCTGACCAGCTGGCCCACCATGTCCCTGAGCAGCCGCACCTGGGGAGCCGCCATGCGGATCGTGAAGTACAGGCCCAGGGCGAGGAGCCCGACGACCATGGGCAGGCTCCACATGATCGAGTTGGCGGCGGTGACGAACTGCTCCATGGTCACTTCCCAGGTCGTGGACAGGATCCGTGCACTCCATCACATTCGGGCCACCTCGGGCACCCCTGAGCCCCCGGGGGGTCTGTGTGAGACCGGCAGGGTCGGCCGGCCAGACACGCCGTGCCGCCCCCGCACCCCCGCCTCCCTCGAACCAGGAGAAAGTGGTCGCCTCACGAGGCGTGAGGCGACCACTTCCTCTGATTCGGCGTCGAGGGCAGCCCTCAGACGAGGCCCTTCTCCTTCAGCCACTCCCCCGCGACCTCTCGCGGCTGCTTCTTCTGCTCGCCCGAGTTCTCGGCGTTCATGGCCATGAGGTCCTCGGTGGTGAGGACCTTCTGCACGGACTCCACGGCCTCGCGGATCTGGTCCGTGACCCTGTCCTTGGCCATGAGCGGGACGATGTTCTGCGGGGTCACCATGCCCTCGGGGTCCTCGAGCATCACGAAGCCGTTCTCCTCGATGGCCGGGGTGGTGGAGAAGATGTTCGCCAGGTCCACGTCCCCGTCCTTGAGGGCCTTGACGGTCAGCGGGCCGCCGCCGTCGCTGATGGGGGTGAACTCCATCCTGTCCGCGGGCACGCCATAGACGGACTCCACGCGGGCGAGGCCGGCGCCGTAGTCGCGCTGGCTCATCTCCGGCGGGCCGCCCACGCGGAGGGTGCCGTCGTAGTCCTTCAGGTCCGCGTAGGAGGAGATGCCGTGCTGCTTGGCCCAGTCGCCGGCCGCGCACCAGGCGTCCTTGTTCTCCGCCTTCGCCTCGGCCAGGACCTCGAGGTCGTCCGGGAGGGCCTTCTGCAGGGCGGCGAACACCTCTTCGGACGTCTTCGCCTTCGCCTGCTTGTCATAGAAGGCCAGGAGGTTGCCGGTGTACTCGCCGATCAGGTCGATGGACCCGTCCTTGAGGGCACCGAGGTAGACCTCACGGGAGCCGATCTGCATCTTCCGCTCCACGGTGAGGCCCTTGGCCTCGAGGACCTGGGCGTAGAGCTCGCCGATGATCTCGGACTCCGGGAAGTTCGCCGAGCCCACGCGGACGGTCCCGCCGCCGCCCCCGCCGGAGCCGGAGCCTCCCGAGCCCTGCCCGCCGCCGTCGGAGGAGAGCGGGTCCCCGCCGCAGGCGGCCAGCAGGGGCGCGCCGGCGAGCAGGCCGATCACGGCGCGGCGCCGCACCAGCCGGTTCGGGGCGGCGGACGGGTTCGCTCCCGCCCGGGGATTCAGGGTGTGGTCGGTGGCAGCCATGGCAGCCGTCCTTTCGTGGGTCAGCCGCGGGCCCTCAGCCCAGCGGGGGTCAGGATGCGCTGCACCAGCAGCAGGAGGCCGTCGCACAGCAGGGCGAGCACGGCGATCAGCACGGCGCCGGCGAGCATGGTCACGTAGTCCTGCACGGCGAGCGCGTCGAAGAGGTAGCGGCCGAGCCCGCCGAGGCCGAGGTAGGAGGCCACGGAGGTCGTGGCGATCACCTGCAGGGTGGCGGACCGCAGTCCGCCGACGGCCATGGGCAGGGCGATCGGCAGCTCCACCTGGCCGATGAGCTGGCCGGTGGAGTGGCCGTTGGCGCGGGCAGCGTGGACCACCTCGCGGGGCACGGCCTGCAGTCCGGCGTAGGTGCCGGCCAGCAGGGGCGGGATCGCGAGGATCACCAGCACCATCACGGTGGGGATCAGCGCCTCCCGCAGCCTGATGTCCAGGACGATCGCGAGGAAGGTCAGCAGGCCGAGGGTCGGCAGGGCGCGCAGGGCGGAGGACAGCGCCACCACCACGCGCCGGCCCCGTCCGGTGTGGCCGATCCACACGCCCACCGGGAACGCGATGGCCGCGGCGATCGCCAGGGCGAGCACCGAGTAGCCGAGATGCTCGAGCACGCGGGCGGGCACGCCGTTCGGGCCCGCCCAGTGGGCGGGGTCGGCGAACCAGGAGAAGAGGGAGCTGATCATCGGCGACCCTCCTGCACCGCGAGGTCGGGCACGGTGGCGAGTGCCGTCGTCGTGGTGTCCTGTGAGGAACGACGACGGCCGCTCGCCTTCCGGACCTTCGCGCGCCTCGTCCACGGCATGAGGAGAGCGGCGAGGGCTACCAGGACGAGGTCGAAGACGACGGCGAGGATCACCGTGCCGACGATGCCGACGACGATCTCGGTGACGAAGCTGCGGGCGTACCCCTCGGTGAAGAGGGTGCCGAGGGACTGCACGCCGATCAGCGCACCGACAGAGACGAGGGACAGGGTGGAGGCGCTGACCACGCGGGTGCCGGCCAGGAGGGACTCGCCGGCCAGCGGCAGCTCCACCCGCCAGAACCGCTGCCAGGCGCTGTGGCCCTGGGCGGTGGCGGCGGTGAGGAGTTCGTCGTCCACGGCGTCGAAGGCCTCGGAGGCGCTTCGGGTCAGCAGGGCCACCCCGTAGAGGGTGAGGGCGATGACCACGTTGAGCGGGTCTAGGTGTTGTGGGTCATGAGGTTCTTGCCACGGGGTACGGGCTGAGATGAGACGAGTGGGCCTCTCCCGCAGGATGGAAGTTCCTCAACAACCCACCTGCCAGAAGAGACCCGCTCATGACTCACGCTAACGCACCCCTGACCCCGACCGGCCGTCTCAGGATGGTCCACCGCCACCTGCACGACGGGATCCCGCAGGCATACGTGGCCGCCGAGTTCCGGGTGAGCCGGCCCACGGTGGCCACCTGGGTGGCCCGCTACCGCGCCCAGGGAGAAGCCGGCCTTCAGGACCTGCCCAGCCGGCCGCACCGTTCACCTGCCCAGCTCGATCCGGTCTTGGTCGCCCAGATCCACGCCCTGCGGCGGGAGCGCAAGTGGTCCGCACGGCGCATCCATCACCACCTCGTCTCCGAGGGCCACCGGGTGTGTCTTCGTACCGTGGGG
>NZ_JBQPDO010000013.1:0-89014 GCF_052220525.1 Micrococcus sp. TCR-5 | reverse complement strand
TGCCGGCCCCCGAGCGAGACCACCTTGGCGGTGAAGTCCGCAGCCCGATAGTTGTTCCCGTTGTCCGTGATCACCCGGTCCACGGTGATGCCGTGGGCGGCGAAGAACGCCCGCGCCCGGCAGTAGAAGCTCACGGTCGTGGCCGCCCGCTCGTCCTCCAACGCCTCGGTGTAGGCCAGGCGGGTGTACCCGTCGATCGCCGAGTGCAGGTAGGTGTAGCCGACCCGTCGGCCAGGCCCGCGTTTGGCTGCTCGCGCGTTCTCGGAGTCCCGTCCGTGAGCACGCCAGCCTCCCCCCTCGGGGATGCGTCCGATTTTCTTCACGTCCAGGTGCACCATGTGCCCCGGGCCGCGGGCGGTGATCTTCTGTGGTCGTTGGCGCAGGTCCTCACCCGTGGGCGCGAGGTCTCGCAACCGGGAGATGCCCAGCCGGTGCATCCACCTCCCCACGGTGCGCAAGCACAGCTGGTGGCCTTCGGAGACGAGGTGGTGATGGATGCGCCGGGCGGACCACTTCTCGGCCCGGCGCAGGGCCTCCAGCTCGGCCACGATCGCGGGGTCGAGCCGGGCAGGTGAGCGATGGGGCCGGCTCGACCGGTCTTGCAGTCCTGCCTCGCCTTCGGCGCGGTAGCGGGCGACCCAGGTGGCCACCGTGGGCCGACTGACGCGGAACTCGGCGGCCACGTGTGCCTGCGGGATCCCGTCGTGCAGGTGGCGGTGGACCATCCTGAGACGGCCGGTGGGGGTCAGGGGTGCGTTAGCGTGAGTCATGAGTGGGTCTTTTCGGGCAGGTGGGTGGTGTAGGAACTTCCATCCTGCGGCAGGGGCCCGCTCGTCTCATCTCAGCCCGTACCCCGTGGCAAGAACCTCATGACCCACAACAGCTAGGGTGGTCCCGTGAAGACCTTCGACGAGCTGTACGCGGAACTGACGCGCAAGGTGCAGGAGCGCCCCGAGGGCTCCGGCACCGTGGCCCAGATCGACGCCGGCGTCCATGCGATCGGCAAGAAGGTCGTCGAGGAGGCGGCCGAGGTCTGGATGGCCGCCGAGTACGAGTCGGATGAGGCCGCCGCCGAGGAGATCTCGCAGCTGCTGTACCACGTGCAGACCATGATGATCGCCCGCGGCATCAGCCTCGAGGACGTCTACCGCCACCTCTGAGGCCGCCGGCCCCGTTCCCCGCCCGCCCCACCGCACCCCGAGGAGACCGACGCGTGCTGCGCATCGCCGTGCCCAACAAGGGCGCCCTGTCCGAGTCCGCCCGTGAGATCCTGACCGAGGCCGGCTACCGGCAACGCCGGGACTCCCGCGAGCTCGTCCTCGTGGACCCCGAGAACAACGTCGAGTTCTTCTACCTGCGTCCCCGGGACATCGCCGTGTACGTCGGCCAGGGCACCCTCGACGTCGGCCTGACCGGCCGCGACCTGTTCTGCGACGCGCAGGTGGGGGACACCGCCGAGGAGATCATGGCGCTCGGCTTCGGCCGCTCCGTGTTCCGTCTCGCCGCCCCCGTCGGCTCCTTCACCTCCGCCGAGCAGCTCGCCGGCAAGCGCATCGCCACGAGCTACGACGGCCTGCTCTCCGACTACCTGGCCCGCACCGGCCTGGACGCCACGGTGGTGCACCTCGACGGCGCCGTGGAGTCCTCCGTCAAGCTCGGCGTGGCGGACGCGATCGCCGACGTCGTGGAGACCGGCAGCACCCTGCGCGCCGCCAGCATGGAGGTCTTCGGCGAGCCCATCCTCGACTCGGAGGCCGTGCTGATCGGCCGCGCGGGGGAGCGCCCCGAGGGCCTCGACGTGTTGCTGCGCCGCCTCAAGGGCGTGCTCGTGGCCCGCCGGTGGGTCATGATCGACTACGACATCCGTCGTGACCTGCTGGAGGCGGCCACCGCGGTCACCCCGGGGCTGGAGTCACCGACGGTCTCCCCGCTGCGGGACGAGACGATGGTCGCCGTGCGCTCCATGGTCCGCAAGCCGGACGCCAACCGCGTCATGGACGAGCTGTACGCCCTGGGCGCCCGCGGCATCCTGATCTCCGCGATCCACGCGATCCGCCTCTGACGGCCCGCGCCGTCCCGCCCGAGCCCCCCGAGACGAAGGAGCCGACGTGAGCCTCGCCGTGCGTGTCATCCCCTGCCTGGACGTGGACGCCGGGCGTGTGGTCAAGGGCGTGAACTTCGAGAACCTGCGCGACGCGGGCGACCCGGTCGAGCTCGCCCGCCGCTACAACGCCGCCGGCGCCGACGAGATCACGTTCCTCGACGTCACCGCCTCCACCTCGGACCGCGCCACGACCTACGACGTCGTGACCCGCACGGCCGAGGAGGTCTTCATCCCGCTGACCGTGGGCGGCGGCGTACGCACCGTCGAGGACGTGGACCGGCTGCTGCGCACGGGGGCGGACAAGGTCTCCGTCAACACCGCCGCCGTGGCCCGGCCCGAGCTGATCACGGAGATCACCCGCCGCTTCGGGTCCCAGGTCCTCGTGCTCTCCCTCGACGCCCGGCGCACGGAGGACCCGGGCTGCGCCTCCGGCTATGAGGTCACCACCCACGGCGGACGCCGCGGCACCGGCATCGACGCCGTCGCCTGGTGCCGTGAGGCCTCCGAGCGCGGCGTGGGGGAGATCCTGCTCAACTCGATCGACGCGGACGGCACCCGCGAGGGCTTCGACCTGGAGATGATCCGGGACGTGCGCGCCGTGACGCGCGTGCCGCTGATCGCCTCCGGCGGCGCCGGCGAGCCCGAGCACTTCCCGCCCGCCGTCGCGGCCGGTGCGGACGCGGTGCTCGCCGCCTCCCTGTTCCACTTCGGCCCGGACGACATGCTCGCCCGCGTCAAGGACGCCCTGCGGCAGGCGGGGCACACCGTCCGCTGACCCCGGCGGCCACGCCCCGCTCCGGCTCCCTAGACTGGACCTCCATGAGCATCTCCCCGCCCGACGACCTCGTGGCCACCGTGACCTTCGACGACCGGGGCCTGGTGCCCGCCATCGCCCAGCAGGAGGGCACCGGCGAGGTGCTCATGATGGCGTGGATGAACGCGGAGTCCCTGCGCGCGACGCTCGAGACCGGCTGGGCCACCTACTGGTCCCGCTCGCGCGGCGAGCTGTGGCGCAAGGGGGAGACCTCGGGCCACCTGCAGCGGGTGCGCGCGGTCCACGCGGACTGCGACGGCGACACCCTGCTGCTCACCGTGGACCAGACCGGCCCCGCCTGTCACACGGGCACCCGCACCTGCTTCACCGGCCGCGAGCTCGTCATGCCGCCGGCCGCCGTCGACCCCGAGGAGGCCGCCCGATGACCGCCGCCACCACTCCCTCCCGTGCGGAGTTCCTGCGTCTGGCGGACACCGCCCGCGTGATCCCCGTGGTCCGCACGGTGCTGGCGGACGGCCTCACGCCGCTGGCGATCCATCGGCGCCTGGCCGGCTCCCGCCCCGGCACCTTCCTGATGGAGTCCGCCACCCCGGGCGCGGCCTGGTCCCGGTACAGCTTCATCGGGGCCGGCTCCGCCGTCACCCTGACCTCGCGAGACGGCGAGGCGCAGTGGCAGGGCACCCCGCCCGAGGGGCTGCCCACGCAGGGCCGAGCCCTGGACGTGCTCGCGGCGTGCCTGCGCCTGCTGCGCACGGACGTGCGCGCCGAGATCGGAGGCGTTCTGCCGCACCTCGTCTCCGGCATGGCCGGCTTCCTGGGGTGGAACACGGTCCGCGCGTGGGAGCGCCTGCCGCACCCGCCCGAGGACCACCTCGGCCTGCCCGACCTCGCGATGAACCTCGTCACCGACCTGGCCGTGCACGATGCCCTCGACGGCACCGTGACGCTGATCGCCAACGCGGTGAACGGCAACGGCCTGGCCACCGGCGCGGACCGCGCCTACGACGACGCGCTCGCCCGCCTGGACGCCATGGTGGAGCGCCTGGCCGCCCCGGCCGCGGACCCGGTCAGCGACGTCCCGCGCCGCTGGCTCGAGGCGGACGCGGACGAGGTCGCCGCCCAGGCCGAGGACCGGTGGGGTGCCGAAGGCTTCCGCGAGGCCGTCGCGAAGGCCCAGCGGGCGATCCGCGACGGCGACGTGTTCCAGGCCGTCGTCTCCCGCCGCCTCTCGGTCACCACGGACGCCACCGGTCTGGACGTGTACCGCGTCCTGCGCATGGTGAACCCGAGCCCCTACATGTACCTCTTCTCCTTCGAGACCCCGGACGGGGAGCCGTACGAGATCGTGGGCTCCTCGCCCGAGGCGCTCGTCACCGTGCGGGACCGCCGTGTGGTCACCCATCCGATCGCCGGCTCACGGCGGCGCGGGGCCACCGAGGAGGACGACCGCCTCCTCGGCAAGGACCTGGTGGAGGACGAGAAGGAGCGGGCCGAGCACCTCATGCTCGTGGACCTCTCCCGCAACGACCTCTCGCGCGTGTGCCGCCCCGGCACCGTCGAGGTCACCCAGTTCATGGAGCTCGAGGCGTTCAGCCACATCCTCCACCTGGTCTCGCATGTGGAGGGCCGCATGCGCGACGACGTCGACGCGCTCGACGTCCTCCGCGCCGCCTTCCCCGCCGGCACGCTGTCCGGCGCCCCGAAGCCCCGCGCCCTGCAGCTGCTGGACGAGTGGGAGCCGACCGAGCGCGGGCCCTACGGCGGCGTCGTCGGCTACTTCGACCTGGCGGGCAACATGGACATGGCGATCAACATCCGCTCGGCCACGCTGCACCGCGGCCAGGCACATGTGCAGGCCGGCGCCGGCATCGTCGCCGACTCCGATCCCGACGCCGAGACCGCCGAGACCGTCACCAAGGCGACGGCGCCGCTGCGGTCCGTGCTGACCGCGGGCGAGCTGGGGCAGGCGTGATGCGCCGCCGCACCGTGGTCCTCGCCGCGCTGGCCGCCGGCGCGCTCGTGCTGCTCACGGCGGGCCGCACCTGGGTGACCGCCACGGGCCTGTCCGGCGGGATCGCCTCCGAGGCGACGACGTCGGGCGGCGCCGCCGCGCCCGTCGCCACCGCCATGGCCCTGGTCGTGATGGCCGGTGCCCTCGCCCTGACCACCGCCCGGCGCCTCGGCGCCGTGATCGTCGGCGTGCTCATGGCGCTGGCTGGGGTCGTGATCGCCTCGACCTCGGTCACCGCCGCCCTGGATCCGGCGACGACGGCGGCCGCCGCGGTCGCCGACGCGACCGGGACCACTGCGCTCGCGCAGGACTACGCCGTGACGGCGTGGCCGTGGGTCGCGGCGGCCGGCGGCGTGCTCGCGGCGCTGTGCGGCGTCGTGGCGGCACTGGCGGGCCGTGGCTGGCGTTCGTCCCGGCGCTACGAGAAGGCGCCTGCGGCCTCCGAGCCCGGCCCGGCCGCCGCCGGGGAGCAGCCCGCGCAGTCCGCCCGCGAGGCGGCCCAGCGCCGGCGCGTGGACCAGATGGACGCGTGGGACGAGCTGTCCCGCGGCAACGACCCCACGTGAGCGCCCGTCTCTCGGACCGCCCCGCACCGCCCGGGTCGTCCCGGGTCACGCGGGCCCGGTCCCGTGCCCGCATGGCACAATGAGGGACAGTCGTCATGTACACCACGCACCAGTGAGGGACAGCCATGAGCCACACCGCGAACACCGCGCACACCGAGCCCACCACCCGTCGCGCCGCCCGCCGCGGCGCCGTCGAGGACGTCGTCGTCACCGAGGACGGCCTGGTGCTCAACGACCCGACCCACCTCGAGCTGCCGGGCCACGGCAACTCGCCCGGCGCGTGGGCCATGGTGGCGCTCGTGCTCGTCGGCTTCGTGGCCGGCTGCGTCGGCCTGCTCGCCGACTGGAGCGTCGTCGTGTGGATCGGCCTGGCCCTGATGGCCGTGGGCGTCGTCGTGGGCATCGTCGCCGGCAAGGCCGGCGCGGGTCGCGGCCAGCACGGTCACTGATCCGCGTGTCCGTCCTCCAGGAGATCATCGACGGCGTCCGTGAGGACCTCGAGCCTCGCCGCCGTGCCCTGCCCGAGGCGCGCCTGTCCGAGCTGGTGGCCGCCACCCCTGCGCCGCGCGACGCCCACGCGGCCCTGCACGGCGGACGCACCGACCCCGCGGGGATCCGGGTGATCTCCGAGGTGAAGCGGGCGAGCCCCTCCAAGGGGGCGCTCGCCGAGATCCCCGAGCCGGCCACCCTGGCCCGCGCGTACGAGCGCGGCGGCGCCAGTGCCGTCTCCGTGCTCACCGAGGCCCGCCGCTTCGGCGGCAGCCTGGCCGACCTGGACGCCGTGCGTGCCGCCGTCGATCTGCCGGTCCTGCGCAAGGACTTCACCGTCACCGAGTACCAGATCCACGAGGCCCGCGCCCACGGGGCCGACCTGGTCCTGCTGATCGTGGCCGCCCTCGACGACGCCGAGCTGGCCGGCTTCCTGCAGCTCACCGAGTCCCTGGGCATGCACGCCCTCGTGGAGGCCCACACGCCCGAGGAGATCGAGCGCGGCGTCGCCGCCGGCGCCCGCATCCTCGGCGTCAATGTGCGCAACCTCAAGACCCTCGACGTCGACCCGGCCCGCTACGCCGCGCTGGCCGACGGGCTGCCCGAGGACGTCGTCCGGGTCGCCGAGTCGGGCGTCGAGTCCGAGGAGCAGATCAAGGCCTACGCCGCCGCGGGCGCCGACGTCGTGCTCGTGGGCGAGGCCCTCGTGCGCCACGGCGCCCCCGAGGAGGCGCTGCGCGCGTTCCGCGCCGCGTCCCTCACCGTCCGCTGACCGAACCAGACCCGAGGAGCGTGGTCGCCATGAGCGCCGACCGTCCGAGCACCGAGCCCGCGATCGAGTTCGAGGGGCCGTATCAGGGTCAGGCCGGGCCCTACTTCGGCGACTACGGGGGGCAGTGGATGCCCGAGTCCCTCATGGCCGCGCTGCAGGAGCTCACCCGCACCTACGAGGAGGCGCGGCAGGACCCCGCCTTCGAGGCCGAGCTGCGGACCCTGTTCCGGGACTACGTGAACCGGCCCTCCCTGCTGAGCGAGGTGCCGCGGTTCGCCGCGGACACCCCCGGCGTGCGCATCTTCCTCAAGCGCGAGGACCTCAACCACACCGGCTCGCACAAGATCAACAACGTGATCGGCCAGGCGCTGCTCGCCCGCCGCATGGGCAAGACGCGCCTGATCGCGGAGACCGGCGCCGGCCAGCACGGCGTGGCCACGGCGACGGCGGCCGCGCTGTTCGGCATGGAGTGCACCGTGTACATGGGGGAGGAGGACACCCGCCGCCAGGCCCTGAACGTGGCGCGCATGCAGATGCTCGGCGCCGAGGTGGTGCCCGTGGCGATCGGCGCCCGCACCCTGAAGGACGCGATCAACGAGGCCCTGCGGGACTGGGTCGCCTCCGTGGACACCACGCATTACCTGATGGGCACGGTCACGGGCCCGCACCCGTTCCCCGCCATGGTGCGCTACTTCCACTCCGTGATCGGCGAAGAGGCCCGCGAGCAGATCCTGGCGCAGGCCGGCCGCCTGCCGGATGCCGTCGCGGCGTGCGTGGGCGGCGGGTCCAACGCGATGGGCCTGTTCCACGGCTTCCTCGACGACCCTGGGGTGGAGCTCTACGGCTTCGAGGCCGGCGGCGAGGGCCTCGAGACCGGCCGCCACGCCGCGTCCATCACGCTCGGACGCACCGGCGTGCTGCACGGCGCCCGCACGTACCTGATGCAGGACGAGGACGGGCAGACGATCGACTCCCACTCGATCTCCGCGGGCCTGGACTACCCGGCCGTCGGCCCGGAGCACGCCTTCCTGCACGACACGGGCCGCGCCGTCTACGAGCCGGTCTCGGACACCGAGTGCATGGACGCCTTCCTCCGGCTCACGCGCACCGAGGGCATCACGCCCGCCATCGAGTCGGCCCACGCCCTGGCCGGCGCGCTGCGCCTGGCCCGCCGCTGGGCGGACGAGGGCCTCGTGGGGCCGGACGCCCCGGAGGGTCAGGAGCGGATCATCATCGTGAACCTCTCCGGCCGCGGGGACAAGGACGTCGCCACCGCGGCGGCCTGGTTCGGCCTCGGCACGGCCACGGAGGAGAAGGACCCGCTCGAGGAGATGACCCCCGGAGAGGAGCAGTGACCGGCATGACCGTGCACTCCAAGACCGCCGCGGCCCTGGATGCCGCGAAGGTGGCCGGCCGCACCGGCCTCGTCGCCTTCCTGCCGGCCGGCTACCCGTCCGTGGACGAGTGCGTCGAGGCCGTCGTCGCCGCCGCGGACAACGGCGCCGATGTCATCGAGCTGGGCCTGCCCTACACGGACCCCGTGATGGACGGCCCCGTGATCCAGGCCGCGACCCAGGCCGCCCTGCAGGCGGGTTTCCACGTGGCCGACGTCTTCGACATCATCCGACGGGTGACCCAGCGCACTGACGCCGCGGTGCTGGTGATGACGTACTGGAACCTCGTGGACCGCATGGGCGTCGACGAGTTCGCGCGCCGCCTCGCCGAGGCCGGGGGCGCCGGTCTCGTCACCCCTGACCTCGTGCCCGAGGAGGCCGGCGCCTGGATGGAGGCCTCGGACCGTCACGGCCTGGACCGCGTGTTCCTCACCGCGCCCTCGTCCACGGACGAGCGGGTGCGCCTCACCGTCGACTCCTCCCGCGGCTTCGTGTACGCGGTGTCGGTCATGGGCGTCACCGGCACCCGCGACGCGGTGTCCACCGTCGCCGAGACCGTGGTCCGCCGGGCCCAGGATGCCGGGGCGGAGCACGTGTGCGTCGGCCTCGGCGTCTCCCAGGCCGCGCACGTCCGCGAGATCGGCGCCTACGCCGACGGCGCGATCGTCGGCACGGCCCTGGTGCGCGCGCTGACGGACGGCGGGCCGCAGGCCGTCGGCGCCCTCGCCCGCGAGCTGGCCGCCGGCGCCGTCCGGGAGGGCTGAGCATGACCGCCCTGGCCTCCCTGGCGTCCCCCGCCGCCCTCGCACCCCTGGCCGCGTTCCCCGCCCCCACCTGGGACGGCTTCGAGATCGGCCCGGTGAAGATCCACGCGTACGCGCTGAGCATCATCCTGGGCATCGTCCTGGCGCTGTGGCTCGCCGAGCGTCGGTGGCGCGCCCGCGGCGGCCCCGAGGACCGTGTGCTCGACATCGCCCTGTGGGCCATCCCGTTCGGCTTCGTGGGCGGTCGGCTCTACCACGTGTTCTCCTCACCGGACCGGTACTTCGGGCCCGGCTTCGACGGCACGGGCGACCCGATCCAGATCCTGTACGTGTGGAACGGTGGACTGGGCATCTGGGGCGCGATCGCCCTCGGCGCCGTGGGCGCGTGGATCGCGTGCCGCCGCTACGGGCTGCGGCTGACGGCCTTCGGCGACGTCGTCGCGCCGGGCATCCTGCTGGCCCAGGCCATCGGCCGGTGGGGCAACTGGTTCAACCAGGAGCTCTTCGGCGGCCCGACGACCCTGCCCTGGGGGCTCGAGGTCGACCCGGCCAGCCCGAACTTCCCGGCCGGCTACGCCCCGGACACGCTGTTCCACCCCACGTTCCTCTACGAGTGCCTGTGGAACCTGGCCGGGGTCGCGCTGCTGCTCCTCGTGGACCGCGCGCTGCACCTGCGCCACGGCCTCATGCTGTGGTCCTACGTCGCCTGGTACACCGTGGGCCGCACGTGGATCGAGATGCTGCGCATCGACGACGCCGAGATGGTCACGCTCTTCGGCGTCACCCAGCGGCTCAACGTGTGGACGTCCCTGCTGGTGTTCGTCATCGCCCTCGCGTTCATCGTCGGGATCCTGCTGCGCCATCGCGGCGCGGCCGCCGGCCCCCACGCCCACCAGAGCGTGTGGCGCGCCGGGCACGCCCCCGAGGGCGACGACGGCGCCGCCGTCGCCGCGGGCCGCTCCGGGTCCCACGCCGTGGGCGCGGCGGAGGACGACGCCGTCCGGCGCTGACCCGCTCCCCGGCGCGCCCGCGAGGGGCGCCCGGGGCCCCGGTGTCCCACATGGTGGACATTCGGCGTGTCACAGTAACGTCCGGTTCCGCACAGTGGGACGTCGCGCCCGGTAGTGTGTCTTCCACCTCGGGGCCGTCGGCCCCGTGCGTCGGGGCCAGCGCCGTCCCCGTCCGAGCCCCTGCTCTCCGGAAAGGACGGCACCATGCCCGTGGCATCCTCGCCCGCCTCGGCCCCCCGCGCGGGGGGACCGGTGGATCCCTTCGTCCGCTATGCGGACATCCCCGCCGCCCAGGGCCTCTACGACCCGTCCCGGGAGACCGAGAACTGCGGCCTCGCCGTCATCGCCACCCTGCGGGGCACCCCGGGCCACGACATCGTCCAGCACGCGCTGACCGCCCTGCGCGCGCTCGAGCACCGCGGGGCGGTGGGCGCCGACGAGGGCACCGGCGACGGCGCCGGCCTGCTGACCCAGATCCCCGACGAGCTGTTCCGTGCCGTCGTCGACGCCGAGCTGCCCCCCGTGGGCGAGTACGTCGCCGGCACCGCCTTCCTGTCGCCCGTCGACGGCGAGCGCGCCGAGGCGAAGGAGGCCGTCGAGCGGCTGGCCGAGGAGGAGGGGCTGCAGGTCCTGGCGTGGCGCGAGGTGCCCACCGACCCCTCGGCCCTGGGCGTCGGCTCCCGGGCGGCCATGCCCGCGTTCGAGCAGCTGTTCCTGTCCCTGGCGGACGGTCAGGACGGCACCGAGCCGGGGCAGTCGCTGGACGTGCGGGCGTGGCGGGTGCGCCGCCGCGCCCAGTCCCGCGCCGGCGTCTACTTCCCCTCGCTCTCGTCCCAGACGATCGTCTACAAGGGCATGCTGACGACGGCCCAGCTGGAGCCGTTCTACCCGGACCTCTCCGACGAGCGGTTCACCACCCGGCTGGGCGTGGTCCACTCGCGGTTCTCCACCAACACGTTCCCCTCGTGGCCGCTGGCCCAGCCGTTCCGCACCATCGCGCACAACGGCGAGATCAACACGGTCAAGGGCAACCGCAACTGGATGCGCGCCCGTCAGGGCCAGCTCAAGCACCCGATGCTCGGCGAGGTCCCCGAGGACCTGTTCCCGCTGATCAGCCCCATCGGCTCAGACTCGGCCTCCTTCGACGAGGTCGCGGAGCTGCTCATGCTCTCCGGGCGCCCGCTCACCCAGGCGATCATGATGATGATCCCGGAGGCGTGGGAGAACCACGCGACCATGGACCCGGCCCGCCGCGCCTTCTACCAGTACCACTCCATGCTCATGGAGCCCTGGGACGGACCGGCCGCCGTCGCCTTCTCCGACGGCACCCAGGTGGGCGCCGTGCTGGACCGCAACGGCCTGCGCCCCGCCCGCTGGTGGGTCACCGACGACGGCCTCGTCGTCCTGGCCTCCGAGGTCGGCGTCGTGCCGATCGAGCCCTCGGCGGTGGTGCGCAAGGGGCGCGTGGCCCCGGGGCGCATGTTCCTCGTGGACACCGAGCAGGGCCGGATCATCGGCGACGACGAGATCAAGGCCGAGGTCGCCTCCGCCCAGCCGTGGGAGGACTGGGTGCGCCAGAACCTCCTGGACCTGGAGTCGCTCCCCGAGCGCGAGCACGTCCGCCACACCTCCGAGTCGATCCTGCAGCGTCAGCGCATCTTCGGGTACACCTCGGAGGAGCTGCGCATCCTCGTCGGGCCGATGGCCCAGACGGGCGCCGAGCCGCTCGGTGCGATGGGCACGGACACGCCCATCGCCGTCCTCGCCAAGCGGCCCCGGCTGCTCTTCGACTACTTCGTGCAGTCCTTCGCCCAGGTGACGAACCCGCCGCTCGACGCGATCCGCGAGGAGCAGGTGACCTCGATGCGCACCGCGATCGGCCCGCAGGGCAACGTGCTCTCCCTCGAGCAGGTGCGCACCCGCCAGGTCGACGTCCCGTTCCCCGTGATCGACAACGACCAGCTGGCCCGCATCCAGCACCTGCGCGACGCCGACGGCACCCGCCTGACCCTCAAGGTGAACGGCGTGTACCGGGTGGCCGGAGGCGTCGAGGAGCTCCGCGCCCAGCTGAAGGCGATCTGCGAGCAGGTCTCGGCCGCCGTCAACCGCGGCGTGGAGTACGTGGTGCTGTCCGACCGCGGCGCCACCGCCCAGTGGGCGCCGATCCCGTCCCTGCTGCTGACCTCCGCCGTGCACCACCACCTGCTGGCCTCGGCCAACCGCACCAAGAGCTCGCTGATCGTCGAGGCGGGCGACGTGCGCGAGGTCCACCATGTGGCCGTCCTGCTCGGCTACGGGGCCTCCGCGGTCAACCCGTACCTGGCCATGGAGTCCGCCGAGGAGCTCGTGCGCACGGGAGAGGTCTCGGGCGTCACCGCCGAGCAGGCCGTGGCGAACCTGATCAAGGCGCTCGGCAAGGGCGTCCAGAAGATCATGTCCAAAATGGGCATCTCCACGGTCGCCTCCTACACCGGCGCCCAGACGTTCGAGGCGCTCGGCCTGTCCCGGCGCTTCGTGGACCGCTACTTCGTGGGCACCACGAGCCCGCTCGACGGCGTGGGCATCGACGTCGTCGCCGCCGAGATCCAGGCGCGCCACGAGTTCGCGTATCCGCCGGACGGCAACGACATCAACCCGTACCGCGAGCTCGAGGTGGGCGGCGAGTACCAGTGGCGGCGCGAGGGCGCGCCGCACCTGTTCAACCCCGAGACCGTGTTCCGCCTCCAGCACTCCACGCGGGAGCGGCGCTACGACGTCTTCAAGGACTACACGCGTCGCGTGGACGACCAGGCGGAGGAGCTCATGACCCTGCGCGGGCTCATGCGCCTGCGCACGGGCGAGCGGCCGCCGGTGCCCGTCTCCGAGGTGGAGCCCGTCGAGTCGATCGTGCGCCGCTTCTCCACCGGCGCGATGTCCTACGGCTCCATCTCGCAGGAGGCGCACGAGACCCTCGCGATCGCCATGAACCGCCTCGGCGCCCGCTCGAACTCGGGCGAGGGCGGCGAGGACCCCGAGCGCCTGCTGGACCCGGAGCGCCGCTCGAAGATCAAGCAGATCGCCTCGGGCCGGTTCGGCGTCACCAGCCTGTACCTGGCCACCGCGACCGACCTGCAGATCAAGATGGCCCAGGGCGCCAAACCCGGCGAGGGCGGCCAGCTGATGGGGACCAAGGTGTACCCGTGGGTCGCCCGCACGCGGCACTCGACCCCGGGCGTCTCCCTGGTGTCGCCGCCGCCGCACCACGACATCTACTCGATCGAGGACCTGGCGCAGCTGATCCACGACCTCAAGCGGGCCAACCCGACCGCGCGGGTCCACGTCAAGCTCGTCTCCGAGTCCGGCGTGGGCACGGTGGCCGCGGGCGTCGCCAAGGCGCGCGCCGACGTCGTGCTCATCTCCGGCCACGACGGCGGAACGGGCGCCTCCCCGCTGAACTCCCTCAAGCACGCGGGCACCCCGTGGGAGATCGGCCTGGCCGAGGCGCAGCAGACGCTCATGCTCAACGGCCTGCGCGAGCGCGTCACCGTCCAGGTGGACGGGCAGCTCAAGACCGGCCGGGACGTCGTGATTGCCGCACTGCTCGGGGCCGAGGAGTTCGGCTTCGCGACCGCCCCGCTCGTGGTCTCCGGCTGCATCATGATGCGCGTGTGCCACCTGGACACGTGCCCCGTGGGCGTGGCCACCCAGAACCCCGAGCTGCGCGCGCGCTTCACGGGCAAGCCCGAGTTCGTCGTCAACTTCTTCGAGTTCATCGCGCAGGAGGTCCGCGAGCTGCTCTCGCAGCTGGGCTTCCGCACGCTCGACGAGGCGATCGGCCACCGCGAGCTGCTCGACGTGGACGCGGCCCTGCACCACTGGAAGTCCGAGGGCCTGGACCTCTCGGGCATCCTCGCGGACCCCTCCGTCGGCCGGCGTCCGGGCCGCGAGGACGCGCCCATGCGCCGCACCACCGAGCAGGACCACGACCTCGCCTCCCACATCGACCACCGGTTCATCGCCCGGCTGGGGGACACGCTCACGACGGGCACGCCCGTCGTGATGGACGAGGCCGTCGTGAACACGGACCGGTCCGTGGGCACGCTGCTGGGCTACCACGTCACGAGCACGCGGCTCGCCGACGAGCTGGACGACGACACGATCACCGTGCGCCTGACGGGCGAGGCCGGCCAGTCCCTCGGCGCCTTCCTGCCCGCCGGCGTCACCCTGCGGCTCTCGGGCGACGCCAACGACTACGTCGGCAAGGGCCTGTCGGGGGGACGCGTGATCGTCCGCCCCGACGCCGAGGCCCCGTTCGTGGCCGAGGAGAACACCGTGGCCGGCAACGTGATCGGCTACGGCGCCACCTCGGGCCAGCTGTTCCTGCGCGGCCGCGTGGGGGAGCGGTTCCTCGTGCGCAACTCCGGCGCCACCGCGGTGGCCGAGGGCATCGGCGACCACGGCCTGGAGTACATGACCGGCGGTGAGGCGCTGATCCTCGGCGAGACCGGCCGCAACCTCGCCGCCGGCATGTCCGGCGGGCGGGCCTGGGTGCTGGACCTGGACCGGGAGGACCTGAACCCACTCGCCGTCCGCGAGGACGCCCTGATCCTCGAGGCGCCGTCCGCGCAGGACCGGCTGCGGATCGCCGAGCTGCTGGAGCTGCACCGCGCGGAGACGGGCTCCGCCGTCGCCGCCGCGCTGCTCGCCGACCTGCGGGCCGGCGGGGACGCCGCCGACGCCGCGTGGGACCGCTTCACGACCGTCCTGCCCCGGCAGTACGACCTCGTGCTGCGCACCCGTCAGGCCGCGACGGCCGAGGGACTCGACCCGGACGGGGAGGCCGTCTGGGACCGACTGCTGGAGGTGACCCGTGGCTGATCCGCGCGGATTCCTGAAGAACCGGGAGCGCGTCGAGCGCCCCACGCGTCCGGTGCCGGTGCGCATCATGGACTTCAAGGACGTGTACGTCCGCCAGGACGAGGCGATCGTGCGCACCCAGGCCGGCCGGTGCATGGACTGCGGCATCCCGTTCTGCCACTCCGGGTGCCCGCTGGGCAACCTCATCCCGGAGTGGAACGACCTGGTCCGGCGGAGACGCTGGGACGAGGCCGCCGCGCGACTGCACTCGACCAACAACTTCCCCGAGGTCACCGGGCGGATCTGCCCCGCCCCGTGCGAGGACTCCTGCACCCTGGGCATCAACCAGCCCGCGGTCACCATCAAGCAGACCGAGGTGGCGATCGCGGAGCAGATCTTCGACAACGACTGGCTCGAGCCGGTCGTGCCGGCCCGCCTGAACGGCCACACCGTGGCCGTCGTCGGCTCGGGCCCGGCGGGACTGGCCGCGGCGCAGCAGCTCACCCGCGCCGGCTTCACCGTGGTGGTCTACGAGCGCGACGAGCGCCTCGGCGGCCTGCTGCGGCTGGGCATCCCGGACTTCAAGCTGGAGAAGGACGTCCTGGACCGGCGCCTGGCGCAGATGGAGGCCGAGGGCACCCGGTTCCGCACCGGCGTGGAGATCGGCGTCGACCTGCCCTGGGACCAGCTCAAGGCCCGCTTCGACGCCGTGATCGTGGCGACCGGCGCCCCCGTGGCCCGCGAGCTGCCCGTCCCCGGCCGCGGCCTCGACGGGATCCACCTCGCCATGGACTACCTCGTGCAGTCCAACCGCGCGGTCGCCGGCGACGAGGTCCCGGACCAGATCTCCGCCGAGGGGCGCCACGTGGTGATCCTCGGCGGCGGCGACACGGGCGCGGACTGCATCGGCACCGCGCACCGCCAGGGGGCGGCGTCCGTGACGACGCTGGCGATCGGCCAGCAGCTGCCGGTCGAGCGCCCCGTCCACCAGCCGTGGCCCACGATCCCCAAGGTCCACCAGCAGACCACGGCCGACGCCGAGGGCGGCGCCCGCGCGCACCTTGCCTCCACGGTCGAGTTCCTCGGCGACGAGCACGGCCGCGTGCGCGCCCTGCGCGTGGCGGAGACCGAGTACCGCGAGGACGGCACGCGCGGGCCCAAGGCGGGCACCGAGCGCGAGGTCCAGGCAGACCTGGTGCTGCTGGCGCTGGGCTTCACCGGCATCGAGGAGGGGCTGCTCACGCAGCAGCTCGGCGTGCACGTGACACGCGGGCTCGTGGCCCGGAAGGACGGGTACGAGACCGACGAGCCGGGCGTGTTCGCGTGCGGCGACGCCGGGCGCGGCGCCTCCCTGGTGGTCTGGGCCATCGCCGAGGGGCGTGCGTGCGCGCAGGAGGTCGACGAGTCGCTCGAGCGCTGGTCCCGACTGCCGCACCCCGTGGACCCGGACGACCGCGGCCTCGTCCTCGGCTGAGTTCTCCGTCTCATCTTCCGACGCCACGCGGGCCCGCCCTCCACCGAGGGCGGGCCCGCCCCCTATCGTGGGTCGCATGCGACACGCGAAGATCATCGCCACCTTTGGGCCCGCCACCGACTCCGACGAGACCACCCGCGCCATCATCCGCGCGGGGGCGGACGTCGTCCGCCTCAACATGAGCCACGGCGACCACGCGGTGCATGAGACGTCCTACGAGCGGGTGCGTCGGCTGAGCGTGGAGGAGCGGCGCCCCGTCGCGATCTTCGCCGACCTCCAGGGTCCCAAGATCCGCCTCGGCCGCTTCACCGACGGCCCGCATCTGCTCGAGAGGGGCGATCGGATCACCATCACCACCCGGGACGTACCCGGGACCCGGGAGCTGGTGGGCACCACCCACAAGGGGCTGCCCGGGGACGTCGCCCCCGGTGACGTGCTGCTGGTGGACGACGGCAAGGTGCGCCTGCGCGCCGTCGAGGTCACGGACACGGACGTGCTGGCCGAGGTCGCGGTGCCGGGCATGGTCTCGAACAACAAGGGGATCAACCTGCCCGGCGTGGCGGTGAACGTGCCGGCCCTGTCCGAGAAGGACGAGCGGGACCTGCGCTGGGCGCTGCGCACCGGCGTGGACATGGTGGCGCTGTCCTTCGTGCGGGACGCCGCGGACGTGGACCGGGTGCACGAGATCATGGACGAGGAGGAGCGCCGGGTCCCGGTCATCGCGAAGATCGAGAAGCCCCAGGCGGTGGAGAACCTCGAGGCCATCGTGGACGCGTTCGACGCCGTCATGGTGGCCCGCGGCGACCTCGGCGTGGAGCTGCCGCTCGAGGACGTGCCCGTGGTGCAGAAGCGCGCGGTGGACCTCGCCCGCCGCTGGGCGAAGCCGGTCATCGTGGCCACGCAGGTGCTCGAGTCGATGATCGACAGCCCGCGCCCGACGCGCGCCGAGGCCTCGGACTGCGCCAACGCCGTGCTCGACGGCGCGGACGCCGTCATGCTCTCGGGCGAGACCTCAGTGGGCGCGTATCCGGTCGAGACGGTCCAGACGATGGCCCGGATCATCGAGTCCACCGAGACCCACGGCCTCGAGCTCATCCACCCGCTCGGCTCGCGTCCGCGCACGCGTGGCGGCGCGATCACCCGGGCCGCCGTCGAGGTCGCGAACCAGCTCGAGATCCCGTTCCTCGCCACGTTCACCGAGTCCGGCGACTCGGCCCGTCGGCTCAGCCGCCTGCGGCCGCGTCAGCCGATCTACGCGTTCACCCACCACGAGCACACGCACAACATCCTGTGCCTGACCTGGGGCGTCTACCCGAAGATGGTCCCGTTCCAGGACTCCACCGACAAGATGACCCTCCAGGTCGAGCAGTCGCTCACATCGGAGGGCATCGCCCAGCACGGCGACCTCGTGGTCATCGCCGCCGGGTCCCCTCCCGGGGCCGTGGGCTCCACGAACACGCTGCGCGTGCACCGCGTGGGCGACGACGCCGCGGGCGGCTCGTCCGCGGCGTCGCCGCAGACGCGCGAGCCCGTCGGCTTCTGGCCGGCCCGCTCCCCGCTCTGACGAGCGCGCGGGCGCCGCTCAGCCGACCTGGTCGATGACGGCCTGCGCGACCTCCCGCATGGTCAGGCGCCGGTCCATGGAGGTCTTCTGGATCCAGCGGAAGGACTCGGCCTCGGTCAGGCGCATCCGCTCCTGGAGCAGCGCCTTGGCCCGGTCCACGATCTTGCGGGTCTCCAGGCGGTCGCCCAGGTCCCGCACCTCGGCCTCGAGGCTGCGCAGCTCGTCGAAGCGGGCCACGGCCAGTTCGATCGCGGGGACCAGGTCGGCCTCGGTGAAGGGCTTGACCACGTAGGCCATGGCCCCGGCGGTCCGGGCGCGCTCCACCAGCTCGCGCTGACTGAAGGCGGTCAGCATGACCACGGGGGCGAGCCGTTCCCCGGCGATCTCGCCCGCGGCCGCGATGCCGTCCATCACGGGCATCTTCACGTCCATCACCACGATGTCCGGGCGGTGCTCGCGCACGGCCTCGACGGCGGCGCGGCCGTCGCCGGCCTCGGCGACCACCCGGTATCCCGCCCCGGTGAGCACCTCCACCAGGTCGAGGCGGATCAGGGTCTCGTCCTCGGCGACGACGGCCCGCAGGCCGGTCTCCTCGGGAGGCGTCAGCGTGGACACGGCAGCTCCTTCGTGCGGGCCGGGACGGCGTCGGTGTGGCGCCGCTGGTGGTCCACCAGGCTACCGTGCGCCATGGGCGCGGCGCGGGCGCGGCGGCGGGGACCGCCCGCCGGAAGGCCGGGGACGCCGGGTCGGGGCGCTGATAGGGTGATCGAGTCCCGCCTCCGGGCGGCACTGCCCGAATGGTGAAATCGGTAGACACGCCGCACTCAAAATGCGGTGCCGAGAGGCGTGTGGGTTCGAGTCCCACTTCGGGCACCGTCGGCGCGCGGCCACCCGTCGTGTGCGCCGTGTCCGTGACCGATCGACCCGAGCTGAGTGGTGTCCTGTGCTCCTGACCAGTCTCCTGCTGACCCTCCTCTCGGTGGTGGCGGCCGTTCCGGCCTCCCGCGTGCTGGGCAGGGATGCGGGCTGGGTCCTGGCCGCACCCCTGCTCGCCGCGGCCGGCGTGCTGATCGCGGCGTGGACGGGCGACGTCCGGACGGAGCACCATCCGTGGATCCCCGCGGTCGGGGTGGACCTCGACCTCCGGCTGAACGGCCTGGCCCTGGTGTTCGCCATGATCGTCCTCGTCATCGGCGCCGCGATCCTCGCCTACTCCAGCCGGTACCTCAGTCGGGACCGCACGGAGAGCCGACCCGGCTCCTTCTACCTGCTGATGACCGCGTTCGCGGCGTCGATGCTGCTGCTGGTGCTCGCCGACAACATCGTGGTCCTCTTCGTCGCGTGGGAGTTCACCTCCTTCACCTCCTTCTTCCTCATCGGGCGCTCGGGGGACCATGCCCGCGACCCCGCGATCCGGACCCTGCTCGTGACCGTGGGCGGCGGCCTCGCGCTGCTGGCCGCCGTCGCCCTCATGGCCGTGCGGACCGGCACTGCCTCGCTGTCCGGGGTGTTGGCCTCGGACGTGTGGTCCGAGGCGGGCTTCACCACCACGGTCGCCGTCCTGCTGGCGGTGGCCGCGTTCACCAAGTCCGCCCAGTTCCCGTTCCAGGCGTGGCTGCCGGACTCCATGGTGGCCATCTCCCCGGTCTCCGCCTACCTGCACGCCGCGGCGATGGTCAAGGCCGGCATCTTCCTGCTGCTGGTGTTCAGCCCGGTCCTGGCCGGGAACCCGGTGTGGTCCGCGCTGTTGATCGGCTCGGGCCTCATCACGGCCCTGCTGGGCGCCGTCTCCGCGATCCGTCGCCACGACCTCAAGGGTCTGCTGGCCTACTCCACGATGAGCCAGTTGGGCCTGCTGGTGACCGCCATCGGCATCGGCACCCCCGTCGCGCTTACCGCGGCGATCGTGCACACCGTGGCGCACGCGCTGTTCAAGTCGGCGCTGTTCATGCTGATCGGCGTGGTCGACCACGAGGCCGGCACCCGCGACCTGCGAGAGCTCGCGGCCCGCCACGTGCGCATGCCGGTCACCGGCACGGCGATCGCCGTCGCCGCCCTGTCGATGGCGGGCATCCCGCCGCTGTTCGGCTTCATCTCCAAGGAGGGCCTGGTCGAGGCCGCTCTCGGGACCCCCGGTCCCGCATGGCTCCCCGTCCTCGTCACCGCCGGCATCGCCCTGACCTCCGTGTTCACCGTGGCCTACTCCGGCCGTCTCGTGCTCGGCGCCCTGGGCCTCTGGGGTCCAAGCCCGGACGGGGCCGCCCATTCGTGGCCGACCGGCCGGGAGGACGAGGTCCACGAGGCTCCTGCCACCTTCTGGGGCGTGCCCGTGCTGGCCGCGGCCGCGGGCGTGGCCCTGGGCCTGCTGCCCGGTGTGCTGGACACCCCCGTCTCCTACGCGGCCGAGGCCGCCTCCGGCGCGGAGGTGCACGCGCACCTGGCGCTGTGGCACGGCGTGAACACGGCCCTGCTCGTCTCCGCCGCCATCATCGTGCTCGGTCTGCTGCTGGTGGCCTTGCGCCGCCCGGTGGAGCGCGTGGCCTCCCACGCCGCCCTGCCGTTCTCCGCCCTGGATGCGGTGGACGAGGTTCGGCACCGGCTGATCGGCGTCGGCGCGGTCGTCTCGCGCGCCTCCGGCACCCTGGCTCCCCGCCCCCACCTCCTCATCCCCGCCCTGGTCCTGGGGCTCCTCGCCGTGGCCGGTGTCGCCACGATCGAGGATTTGCCCGCCGTCGTCGGCCAGCCCTCGCGCTGGCACGACTGGGTGCTGGTCGTCCTGGTGGGTGCCGGCGTGATCGCCACCATCCGCGCCAAGACGCGCATCGCCGCCATGGTGGTGGTCGGCGTCGTAGGGTTCGGCATGACCCTGTGGTTCCTCACCCTCGGCGCCGTGGACGTGGCCCTGACCCAGCTGATGGTCGAGGTGCTCACGGTGTGCGTCATGGTGCTGCTGCTGCGCCGCCTGCCCGCCCGCTTCAGCGACGAGCCGACCCCGCGCAGGATGCAGGCGGTCCTCGCCGCCTCCGTCGCCGGCGTCGCCGCGACCCTGGGCGTGCTCGCGTTCACCGGCCGCTCCAGCATGTCGGAGATCGCCCACTTCTACCTGACCCAGAGCTATGCCCAGGCTGGGGGGACCAACGTGGTGAACGTGATCCTCGTGGACTTCCGCGCCGTGGACACGTGGGGCGAGATGACCGTGCTCGGGGCGACGGCGCTGACCATCGCGGCCCTGTTGCTCAACCGTCGGCCGACGCCTCCACAGCCCTCCGCCGTGGACATGCGCTCCCCACTCGCCCACGTGCGCGAGAACCTCGTCCACATCCGGGTGTTCGGCCGTGTCTTCGGCGTGCTGATCATCCTGCTGTCCGCGTTCCTGCTGCTGCGCGGGCACTACGAGCCCGGCGGCGGCTTCATCGCCGCACTGGTCGCCGGTGCCGGCTACGCCCTGCTCTACCTGGCCGCCGACTCGGACACGGCCCCGGAGTTGCGGTGGCCGTACCTGGCCTTCATCGGCTCGGGCATCGCCGTCGGCACCGCGACGGGGATCGTCGGTTACCTCACCGGCAAGGGCTTCCTCGGAGCCGCGGGAGTGAAGGTCCTGGACTACGGGCTCTCCACCACGCTCGCGTTCGACATGGGCGTGTACCTGGCCGTGATCGGCCTGATCGTGGCCGCGTTCTCCCTGCTCGGCCCCGAGCGGCCGGGTGAGGACCCGCTCCGCGCCTCGAGCCGTGACCCCGGCGTCGCGCCGGCGGCCCCGTCCTCCGATCCCTCGGCCCCGACCACCACGACTGCACGAGAGGAGGTCACCCGATGACCGTCGCCCTTACCGTGGGACTTCTGACCTTCGGCGCGTTCTACCTGTTCTCCAAGCGCGAGCTGCTGCGCGTGATCCTCGGCATGGTCCTGCTGGGCCACGCCGCCAACCTGGCCATCATCGCCGCGGGCGGCACCGACCGCCGCGGGCTGCCCTTCGCGGGGACCTCAGACGTCGAGGTGCAGGCCGATGCCCTGCCGCAGGCCTTCGTCCTGACCGCTATCGTGATCGCCTTCGCGATCACCGTGCTGCTGCTCGCGCTGGCCGTCACCGGGCGCGCGGACGACGCGGTGGCCTCGCCGGGGGAGACCCGCGACTCCCTGGAGCAGGCCGCCGCCGACGCACGCTTCCCGCGCGAGGAGCGGCACGCCGCGGCCGGCCGGATCGCGCAGCACTACGCCGGCCAGGGCCCGGAGGTGCGTCGATGAGCGCCGTCCCGCTGGGCCAGCTGCTGCCCCTCTTCGCCGCCGTCCCGCTGCTGTCCGCCGGTCTGCTCGTGCTGGCGGGGGAGCGTCCCCGCCTCCACCGGGCAGTCCTGTTCGCGGTGCTCGGACTCGTCACCACCGGCGGGCTGGCCCTGGGCGTCCACGCCCTCGACGGGTCCGTGCTCGCCACCTCGCTGGGCGGCTGGCCCGGGGGCATCGGGATCGGCTTCGCAGCGGACATGCTGTCCGCCCTGATGCTCGTGCTCACGAGCGCCCTCACGATCGTGGGCGCGGCGTTCGCCTACGGCTCCCGCGTCGCTAACTCCCAGTTCTTCGCCCCGCTGCTCCTGATCCTCATCGGCGGAGTCAACGGCGCCCTGCTGACGGCGGACCTGTTCAACCTGTTCGTGTTCATCGAGGTCATGTTGGTGCCCAGCTACGGCCTCTACGTCCTCTCCGCCAACCGCCGTGAGCCCCTGCGCCGAGTGGACGGGGCGCGGCTGTACGTCACCCTCAACCTGCTAACCTCCACGATCCTCCTGGTCGGCGTCGGCTTCGTCTACGGGCTGACCGGCTCGGTGAACCTCGCGATGCTCGCCGGGTCCGCCGCGGCGGACCCACGCATCGCGATCGCCGCGGGCATGGTGCTGTTCGCACTGTCCATCAAGGCCTCGGTGGCCCCGCTGCACGGCTGGCTGGCCTGGGCGTACTCCTCGACCTCCCCGGCGGTGACGGCCCTCTTCGCCGCCCTGCACACCAAGGTCGCCGTGTACGGGCTCTACCGGATCTACTCCGTCATGTACGACGGCGATGCGCGTCTGCTGCCGCTCATCCTGGTCCTGTCCCTCGCCACCCTCGTGGTGGGTGCGCTCGCCTCGGTCGGTGAGCACGGTGTGCGCGCCGTGTTGTCGTGGCAGATGGTGAGCGGCATCGGCGGCATCCTCGTCGGACTCGGGCTCTCCACGCGCCTGGGTCTCGCGGCGGGCCTGTTCTACCTCGTGCACCACATGGTGGCGATGGGCTGCCTCCTGATGGCGGCCGGCGCGATCGAGGTGCGCTACGGCACCGGCCGTCTCGCGGACCTGCAGGGCCTGGCCCGGCGCGAGCCGCTGATCGCCGTCGCCTTCTTCGTGGGCCTGCTCTCCCTGGTCGGCATCCCGCCCTTCTCCGGGTTCGTGGGCAAGCTCATGCTCGTCAGCGCCGGCCTGGACGCCGGCCGCGGTGTCACCGCTGCGCTGGTGCTGGGCGCCTCCCTGGTGAGCCTGTGGGCTCTGCTGCGGGTGTGGGACGCCTGGTTCTGGGGCGCTCCGACGGCCCCACACGGGCACCGCGAGCGCCTGGCCACCGCGGCCATGCCCATCGTGGGCCGGGCGGGCTCCGTGCCGTCGCCCTCCGGCCGCGGCTCGAGCACCGACCACGAGCGCACCGAGTCGTGGGCCTCGCAGGAGACCCTCGATCCGCCCACGGGCGTGCTGCCGGTGACCGTGGATCCGGACGAGGACGTCACGCGCTCCCGCATCCCAGGCCGGCTGGCCGCCCCCGCCGTCGTCCTAGCTATGGCCACCCTCGCCCTCGGGCTCGGCGGTCAGGCCCTGTGGACCGTCACCGACCTCGCGGCTCAGGGCCTGATGGACCCCAGCAGGTACATCGAGGCGGTGCTCAACCCATGAGCACCGCACTCCCGCAGCCTCCGGAAGGAGACGCCCCCATGCACACCGTCGCCCCCGCCGACGGGACCGTCGACCTGGCGCCCGGCACGGCCTCCGCCGTGTCCTGGCCTTGGCGGTGGCTCGTGTTCTGGTGCTGGTACGCGTGGGCCCTGGTGACCTCTTCGAAGGCGGTCATCAAGGACCTCGTCACCCCCGGCGTCCAGGCGCGCTCGGGCATCGCCCGCGTGCGCAGCAACTGCCGCACGGACGCCGAGGTCACCCTGCTCTCGGCGCTGATCACCCTGACGCCCGGCACGTTGACGCTGGGCACCCGGCGTGCCGGCGCCGTCGGTGACGAGGACGGTGACCCGGACGCGCGGCGCCTGCTCTACGTGCACGGCCTGTACGCTGACGACGCCGACGCCCTGCGCGCGGAGATCCACGACATGGAGGCGCGCATGCTCCACGCGATGCGGAAGACGGGGGTGGCATGATGCCCTTCGCCTACGACTGGTCCCTGGTGGGGATCGACCTGGCCATCGCGCTGCTGACCGTGTCGGCGCTCGTGTCCGCGTACCGGATCGTGGTGGGCCCGCTCGACGCGGACCGCGCGGTCTCGGGCGACCTGCTCACGTTCAGCGTGCTCGGGATGCTCGTGCTGTTCGGCGTCCGGGCGGACAACCCGTGGACGTTCGACTTGGTCCTGATCGCCGCGGTCGTGGCCTTCCTGTCCGGCATGTCCCTGGCCCGCGCGCTCACGCGCGGCAAGCGTTGAGGAGGTCGCACCCGTGGACGTCGTCCTGACCGCCGCCGGCTCCGTGCTCGTGGTGATCGGAGCCCTTGCGTTCGTCACCGCGGGACTCGGTCTGATCCGGTTCCCCGACCCCTACACCCGCGTCTCCGCCGTGGGCACCGCCGGCGGCGTCGGGATGATCCTGATCGTGGTGGGCGCCCTGCTACTGGCCCCGGGGGTGGCCGCGTTCGTGAAGGTGGCCCTGATCGTGGTGCTGCAGCTGGGCTCGGCCTCGGTGGCCACCATGGCCCTGGGCCGCTCGGCCTACCTCACTGGGGTGCCCATGGATCCGGGGCACTACGACGAGCTCGCCGAGGATACCCCCGGCCGCGAGGGTGGCCGAGCGGCCCCGCGCCTTCCGGACATGGACTGAGGCACGGGCCGGCCCGCCCGGGCGGCGTGCCTCAGCGCGCGTCGAGGACCAGGTTAGTGATGCGGGCGGTCGAGAGCCGCCGGCCCTGCTCGTCCGTCATCACCACCTCATGGGTGACGAGGGTGCCGCCCAGGTGGACGGCGGTCGCGGTGCCGGTCACGAGGCCCGAGCGGACGGCCCGGTGGTGCGTGGCGCTGATCTCGACCCCGACGACGTTGCGGTCCGGCCCGGCGTGGATCTTCGCGGCCATCGAGCCCAGGGACTCGGCGAGGACGAGGTGGGCGCCGCCGTGCAGCAGCCCGACGGGCTGCTCGTTGCCTGCCACGGGCAGGGTGGCGACGGCTCGCTCGGCCGTGAGCTCGAGGAAGCGCAGACCCATCTTCTGGGCGAGGGGGCTGATCGCCGCGCCGCCGAGGGCGGCGACGAGCTCGGGCGTCAGACCGGCCTCGGCGCAGGCCGCCTCCAGCTCGGCGGGGCTCAGCTCGGGGGTGACGCCGGGGCGGTACACGCGCTCGGAGGCGGCGGGGGTGGTCTCGGTGTGCTCACTCATGAGCACTAGGCTGGCACACGCGACCGGCGCGCCCCGCGCCGCGCGCCGAGAGGAGACGTGAGCACCCATGGCGGCAGATCCGACCCCAGAGGCCCCGCAGCGGCTGCTGGTCCTGGACGGGCACTCGATGGCGTTCCGCGCGTTCTACGCGCTGCCCGCCGAGAACTTCGCCACGGACACGGGCCAGCACACGAACGCCGTGTACGGCTTCACCGCCATGCTCCTGACCATGATCCGGCAGCAGCGGCCCACGCACGTGGCCGTGGCGTTCGACCTCTCCGGGCCCACGTTCCGCTCCGAGGAGTACGGTGAGTACAAGGCCGGCCGCTCCGAGACGCCCGCGGAGTTCGCGGGCCAGATCGAGCTGACCGTGAAGGTCATGGAGGCCCTGGGCATCCCCACGCTCACGCTGGAGGGCTACGAGGCCGACGACATCGTGGCCACTCTGTCCGCGCGCGCCGAGGAGGCGGGGTGGGAGGCCGTCGTCGTCTCCGGTGACCGGGACGCGTTCCAGCTCATCTCCGAGCGCACCACCGTGCTCTACCCCAAGAAGGGCGTCTCCGACATCCCGCCGATGGACGCGGACGCCGTCATGGCCAAGTACGGGGTCGCCCCCGCCCAGTACCCCGAACTCGCGGCCCTCGTCGGCGAGGCCGCGGACAACCTGCCCGGCGTGCCCGGCGTCGGTCCCGGGTTCGCCGCGAAATGGCTGAAGCAGTACGGGGACCTCGACGGCGTGCTCGCACACGCGCACGAGATCACGGGCAAGAAGGGGGAGGCGCTGCGCGAGCATCTCGAGGACGTGCGCCGCAACCGCCGCCTCAACGCCCTCGTGCGCGACCTCGACCTGCCGATCGGGCTCGAGGCGATGCGGCTCGAGATGCCCGAGCGCGAGCCCGTGGAGGAGCTGTTCGACGCGCTGCAGTTCAACCGCATCCGGGAGCGCGTGTTCGAGGTGTTCGGCGAGCGGGTGGGCGAGGACGCGCCGCCCCCCGAGGTCGAGGCCGCCCCGGAGTTCGCCGAGGCGACGACGGCCGAGGACGTGCGTGCGTTCCTGGCCGCAGAGGCCGGCAACCTGCTCGGCGTCCATGTGGACGTCGAGGGCCCGGCCCTGCTGCCCCGCCGCAAGGTGCCCGTGCCCGGCACGTTCGGCACGCCCGTCGGCGTCGCGCTGGTGGGCGAGCACGCGGGCCTGCACGTCACCCTCGACGGCGACGCCCCGGACCCGGCGCTGGTGGCCGCCGTGCGCGAGGCCCTGGGCGAGGGCGGGCTGGCCAAGGCCGTGCACGACCTCAAGCGCACGCTCAAGGCGCTGGCCGCGCCTACCGAGGGCGACGGGCTCGGCCCGGACGCGGCCCTGGACGGCGTGGTGGACGACGTGCTGCTCTCGGCCTACCTGATCCAGCCGGACCGGCGGGACACCTCGCTCGAGGCGCTGGCGGAGGCGCATCTGCACACCCCCCTCACCGCCCCGCGCGAGCCCGCGCAGCAGCGGGCGCAGGGGACGTTCGACCTCGACGGCGGGCAGGCCGCCGCCGAACGCGCGGACCGCGCCGCGGACGCCGTGCGGGCCGCCTGGGTGGTGCGCCGTCTCTCCACCCAGTTCACGCCCCAGGTGCTCGACCGCGGGGCCCAGCGGCTGCTGCAGGAGCTCGAGATCCCGCTCTCGCGGCTGCTCGCCCGGATGGAGCTGACCGGCATCGCCGTCGACGTCGACGCCCTGACCGGCCTGCGCGAGGACTTCACCGCCGCCGCCGACGCCGCCAAGGAGTCCGCGTGGGCGTCCGTCGCGGAGGAGACCGGCGGGATGCAGGTCAACCTCGGCTCGCCCAAGCAGCTGCAGGAGGTGCTGTTCGAGCGGCTCAACATGCCGCGCACGCGCAAGACGAAGACCGGCTACTCCACGGACGTGGACTCGCTGCAGGACCTGCTCGAGCAGACCCGGCACCCGTTCCTCGAGAACCTCATGGCCCACCGTGACGCCACGAAGCTCCGGCAGACCGTGGAGGGGCTGCTCGAGACCGTCGCCCCGGACGACCGCATCCACACCACCTACTCGCAGACCGCCGCCGCCACGGGCCGACTGTCCTCGCTGCACCCGAACCTCCAGAACATCCCGGTGCGCACCGAGGCGGGCCGCCGCATCCGTGAGGTGTTCGTGGCGGACGAGGTGGCCGGGGAGCAGGCCGTGCTGCTCTCGGCCGACTACTCCCAGATCGAGATGCGCATCATGGCGCACCTGTCCGAGGACGAGGGGCTGATCCAGGCCTTCCGCGAGGGCGAGGACCTGCACTCGTTCGTCGGCTCGCAGGTGTTCGGGGTGGACCCGGACGACGTCACCGCCGAGCAGCGCGCCAAGGTGAAGGCGATGAGCTACGGCCTGGCCTACGGGCTGTCCTCCTTCGGGCTGTCCAAGCAGCTGAAGATCTCGGTGGACGAGGCGCGCGGCCTCATGAAGGGCTACTTCGACCGCTTCGGCGGCGTGCGCGACTACCTGCGCGACGTCGTCGCACAGGCCCGGCAGGACGGGTACACCTCGACGATCGAGGGGCGCCGTCGCTACCTGCCGGACCTCAGCTCGGACAACCGTCAGCTGCGGGACATGGCCGAGCGCGCCGCGCTGAACGCCCCCATCCAGGGCTCGGCCGCGGACATCATCAAGCGCGCGATGCTCGACGTGCAGGCCGGCCTCGAGGAGCACGGGCTGGCCTCGCGCCTGCTGCTGCAGGTCCACGACGAGCTCATCCTCGAGGTCCCGGCCGCCGAGCTCGAGAAGGCCACGGCGCTCCTGAAGGAGCGGATGGGCCGGGCCGCCGAGCTCTCCGTGCCGCTCGACGTGCACGTGGGCCGGGGAAGGAGCTGGCATGACGCCGCGCACTGACGCGCCGGAGGGTCCGTCGCTGCGGCGGCTGGCCGACGCCGCCGAGGCCCGGCTCGGCGAGCACGGCCTCGCGCTGCGCGACCTCGGGGTCCTCGGGCCCGAGGACCCCGCCGCATCGCACTTCGTGGCCGCGGTCGAACGGGGCTTCTACGAGACGGTGCCCACGGGCGCCGCGCTCCGCCAGCAGCTCGAGGCCCACGCGGCCGACGGACGGCGCCGGCTCGGCGTCTACGCGCCGGGGGACGACCCGGCGGCCCGCCGCCCCGCCGCCACCTTCGAGGACTTCGTGCAGCCGCTGACCACGTGGCCCGGCCGCACCGTCGACGCGTGGCTGATCACCGACGTGACCGTCTCGCCGGACGCCCGCCGGCGCGGCGTGCTGCGGGCCATGATGCTCAGGTCCCTCGCGGACGCCCGCGACGCCGGCCTGTGCGCGGCCGCCCTGACCGCGACCGAGGCCGCCATCTACGGCCGCTTCGGCTTCGGGGCCGCCACCCGGTGGCACGCCGTGCGGATCGACGTCTCGGGCGCCCCCGCGTTCACGGGCGCCCCGGCCGGCGGGCGGGTCACGGTCGAGGAGCCGCGCGAGATCCCCGGCCTCGTGGACGAGCTGTACGGGCGGGTGCTGCCGGCCACCCCGGGCTCGGTCCAGCGGACCTCGTTCAGCGTGCATCGCTGGGAGGACCGCGAGGCGAGTCGGAACGAGGGGCGCGGCTCGGGGCTGTACGCGGCGGTCCACCGCGACGACGACGGGCGGGTCCAGGGCGTCGCGCTGTATCGGTTCGAGGGCTGGGAGAAGGAGCCGCCCACGATCACCGTCACCGCGTTCCTCGCGGCGACCGCCGACGCGCGGCGCGGGCTCGTCCACCACCTGGCCCGACTGGACCTGGTCGAGCGGATCGAGTGGGGCCGCGCGCCCGAGCCCGGTTGGCTCGAGGCGCTCTTCGTCGACGAGCGGCGGGTGAGTCGGCACCGCGGCTCCGACGACCTGTACCTGCGGGTCCTGAACCTGCCCGCCGCCATGGCGGCCCGTGGCTGGGCGGGCGACGGGGAGGTCGTCGTCGCCGTCGAGGACGCGCTCGGCGCGATCGACGGGACGTGGCGGCTCACCGTCCGCCAGGGGCGCGGCGCCGCCGAGCGGTTGGGCCCCGCGGCCGACGCCGTGGGCCTGGGCGCGGGACTCCGGCTCGACGCGGCCCGGTTCTCCGCGCTCTGGCTCGGCGGGCACTCCCGCGGGGCCGGCGCCGCGGTGCTGGCGGAGGCCGGTGTCGTGGCGGAGCTGCGGGCCGGCGCGGCGGAGGCGTTCGACGGGCTTGTGCGACCCAGCCGACCCCTGCACACCCTCGTCGGCTTCTGATACGCTGGACGAGCACATTCGTGCGCGTTTGATACATGTCCATCACGACCCACGCCGGGTGGGGCCCCTCTGGTGCCCGGATGCCGCCCACCGGCGGCATCGATCCCGACGTGACCCCCGATCCCAACGGAGTCCCTCCTACATGACCACCACTTCCAACGCCCCGCAGGTCGCCATCAACGACATCGGCTCTGCCGAGGACCTGCTCGCCGCCATCGACGCGACCATCAAGTACTTCAACGATGGCGACCTCGTCGAGGGCACCGTCGTCAAGGTGGACCGCGACGAGGTCCTGCTCGACATCGGCTACAAGACCGAGGGCGTCATCCCGTCCCGCGAGCTGTCCATCAAGCACGACGTGGACCCGGACGAGGTCGTGGCCGTGGGCGACACCGTCGAGGCCCTGGTCCTCACCAAGGAGGACAAGGAGGGTCGCCTGATCCTCTCGAAGAAGCGCGCCCAGTACGAGCGCGCCTGGGGCGACATCGAGAAGATCAAGGAGGAGGACGGCGTCGTCGAGGGCACCGTCATCGAGGTGGTCAAGGGCGGCCTCATCCTCGACATCGGCCTGCGCGGCTTCCTCCCGGCCTCCCTCGTGGAGATGCGCCGCGTGCGCGACCTGGCCCCCTACATCGGCCAGAAGCTCGAGGCGAAGATCATCGAGCTGGACAAGAACCGCAACAACGTGGTCCTGTCCCGCCGCGCCTGGCTCGAGCAGACCCAGTCCGAGGTCCGCTCCAACTTCCTCCACAAGCTGGAGAAGGGCCAGGTCCGCAACGGCACCGTGTCCTCCATCGTCAACTTCGGCGCCTTCGTGGACCTGGGCGGCGTGGACGGCCTCGTGCACGTCTCCGAGCTGTCCTGGAAGCACATCGACCACCCGTCCGAGGTCGTCGAGGTGGGCCAGGAGGTCACCGTCGAGGTCCTCGAGGTGGACATGGACCGCGAGCGTGTCTCCCTGTCGCTGAAGGCGACCCAGGAGGACCCGTGGCAGCTCTTCGCCCGCACCCACGCCCTCGGCCAGGTCGTGCCGGGCAAGGTCACCAAGCTCGTGCCGTTCGGTGCGTTCGTCCGCGTGGAGGACGGCATCGAGGGCCTCGTGCACATCTCGGAGCTGGCCTCGCGCCACATCGACACCGCCGAGCAGGTCGTGTCGGTCAACGACGAGCTGTTCGTCAAGGTCATCGACATCGACCTCGAGCGTCGCCGCATCTCCCTGTCCCTCAAGCAGGCCAACGAGGGCGTGGACCCCGAGGGCACCGAGTTCGACCCGGCGCTCTACGGCATGGCCGCGGAGTACGACGAGGAGGGCAACTACAAGTACCCCGAGGGCTTCGACGTCGAGACCAACGAGTGGATGGAGGGCTTCGAGACCGAGCGCGCCGCCTGGGAGCAGCAGTACGCCGACGCTCAGGCCCGCTGGGAGGCCCACAAGGAGCAGGTGCGCCGCTCCCTCCAGGAGGAGGCCACCGCCGGCGCCGACGCCGGTGCGGGCCTGGGCGGCTCGTCCTACTCCTCCGAGGCCCCGTCCTCGGACGGAGGCACCCTGGCCTCCGACGAGGCCCTCGCCGCCCTGCGCGAGAAGCTCACCGGCAACTGATCGCCGCGGTGCGTGACCGTCCCTGACGGCCCGCGCCGAGCACCCGACGCCCCGTCCCTCCCTCCGGAGGGGCGGGGCGTCGTCGCGTCCCGGGGGGCTGGCCGTGGGGGAGCGGACGGGACCCGACGGCCGCGCTCAGCGGCGCTCGGAGACCGTCACGGTGAACGTGCGGTCGCGCGCCGTCTGCCGGGTCGGCCCGACGAGGTCCTCCAGCACCGGCCGATACCGCAGGTGCGAGTTCCAGACGCACCACAGCCGGCCGCCCGGCTCCAGCACCCGCGCCGCGGCCGCCACCAGCCGGTGGGCCACGGAGGGGTCCACGGCGTTGCCGTCGTGGAACGGGGGATTCAGGAGCACGCACTCCTCCGTCCCGTCCGGCCACGTGGTCAGGGCGTCGTCGCGCACGGCCCGGACGCGGTCCGCCACGCGGTTCGCGCGGGCCGTGGCGAGCGTCGAGGCGACCGCCACGGCGGACTGGTCGGTGGCCAGCACGGTGACGTGCGGCCACAGCCGCGCCGCCCCGACCGAGAGCAGCCCGTTGCCGCACCCCAGGTCCACGAGGCGCCCCGGCGGGCGCGGGTCGTCGGCGAGCGAGGTGAGCAGCAGACGGGAGCCCGGGTCGGCGGCGGCTCCGCCGAAGGTGCCGGCGTGGGCCACCAGGTGCAGGCGCCCCACGCCGGGGACGTCGCGGTCGGCCTCCTCCGGCGGCCGGGGGGTCACGCCGGGACGCGGGCCCCGGGCCGTGAGCACGCGCGCCTTGCGGCGTCCCCGTCCGGCGACGACGTCCTCGAACGCCGCGCCGAGCACCGCGTTCATGCGCGGACTCATGTGCTTGTCGCGGCCGCCGGCCAGCAGGACCACGCCGGGGTCGGCCACGGCTGCGACGATCCGGGACAGCCGGTCGAGCTCGTCGAGCGAGCGGGGCAGCGGCAGCAGGACCGTCCGGGCGCCCCGGGCCGCCTCCTCAGGCGTGGCCGTTCGCTCGAGCTCGCCCGTCTCCCCGCCGAGGCGACCGGCGGCGCGCCACGCGGCGAGGTTCGCGTCCAGCGAGCGCTCGGCGGAGGCGTCGTCCTGGTGGATCCGCACGTCGTGGCCGGCCGTGAGCAGGGGCAGGGTCAGCGCGCCGTGCCGGTCCTCCAGGACGGCCACCGGGCCGGGGACGTGCCCGCTCGCGATCCACCCGGCCAGGGTGTCGAGCAGGAGCAGGTCCGCCGCGTCGTGGGCCTGGCGGTCGGGCTCGGTCGGCAGCGGCCACCGATCCAGCGCCGCGAAGTCCACGCCCGCGGTGAGGTCGTCCGGCAGCCCGCCACGGGCGACATCGGGGGTGACCCCCCGGGGCAGCGGTTCACTCATGGTCCACCCAGTCCTCTCCGATCCGCTCCGCATGCCCCGCGCCGGCCGTGACGTCCGCGAGCCGCGCCGCGAACGCCGCGCGGGCCTCCTCGGTGTCCGGCACGCCGACCGTCAGGCGGACCCCCGCGGCGCCGTAGCTCGCCTCCAGCACGGACACGCCCGCCGCGCGCAGCTCGTTCTCCCACCGGCCGGCGTCGGTGTGGGGCGCCTCCACCGCGAGCAGGGCCAGCCGGGAGCGGGTGCGCAGCGGGGCGGCGTCGAGTGCCCCGGACACCGAGTCCGAGTAGGCGCGCACCAGGCCCCCGGCGCCCAGCTTGATCCCCCCGAACCAGCGCACGACGACGGCGCACACGTCCGTCAGGTCGGTCCGGCCCGGCGCGGTCTCGCGCTGGAGGACGGCCTCGAGCATGGGGACGCCGGCCGTGCCGGCGGGCTCGCCGTCGTCGCTGGAGCGCATCCGGTCCCGGGCGGGGCCGAGGACGAACGCGCTGCACACGTGCCGCGCGTCGTGGTGCCGGCGCCGCAGGACGGCGACCATCTCGCGCGCCTGCGCCTCGTCCTCGACGCGCCCGAGGTAGGTGAGGAAGCGGCTGCGGCGGATCTCCACCTCCCGTTCCAGCCAGCCGTCGGGGTCGCGGGCGGACGCCGGCAGGACCGTGCAGCGCGCGGTCGGGGCGGGGGCGGGATCGGGCATGACCCCACCCTAGGGGCTGGCCGAGGACGGGCACGCCGTCGAGCCCCGACGTGAGCTTCGGTACAGTGGAAGACCGTGCCACCCGGCACCGGCCCACCGGTGAGCGAGCACGCGTGCCGCCGCGGGCCTCCCATGACCCTGTCCCGGGAGACTCATGACTTCCCCGCTCACTCGCCTGCACGACACGTTGGGGCTCCGCACGAGTCCGGCGATCTTCTTCGGCTCGGCCGCCGCGGTCGTGCTCTTCACCGCCGCGATGGGCCTGTTCCCTGGCCCGGTCCAGGCGGCCTTCGGCGTGGTCTCGAGCTGGCTGCGCTACGACGTCGGCTGGATCTACACCCTCAGCCTGACCCTGCTGGTGGCGTTCCTGTTCATCCTCGCCGTGACCCGGTACGGCCGGGTCAAGCTCGGCGACGACGACGCGGTGCCGGAGTACTCCGGCCTGACCTGGTTCGGCATGATGTTCGCCGCCGGCGTCGGCGCGGTGCTGATGTTCTGGGGCATCGCGGAGCCGATGAACCACTACGCCAACCCGCCCATGGCGGGGACGGAGCCGTTCTCCGACCGCGCGGCCTCGGAGGCCATGGCGATCGCGAACTTCCACTTCGGCATCCACATGTGGGCGATCCTGCTCGTCCCGGGCCTGTGCTTCGGCTACTTCACGTACAAGCGCAAGCTGCCCCCGCGCGTGTCCTCCGCCTTCCAGCCCCTCCTCGGCGATCGCATCCACGGCCCCATCGGCAAGACGATCGACATCATCGCCGTGGTCTCCACCGTGTTCGGCCTCGGCGTGTCCGTGGGCCTGGGCGCCCTGCAGATCAACGCGGGCATGAACTACGTGCTGGGCACCCCCGTGGCCGGCTGGGTCCAGGCGCTCATCCTGGCCGTCGTCACCGCCGTGGGCACGGCCTCCGTGCTGGTCGGCATGGACAAGGGCGTCAAGCGGCTGTCCTACGCCAACATCCTGCTGGCGATCGCCCTGCTCGTGTACGTCCTGATGTGGGCCGTCTCCAGCATGGACGTCATCCGCGGCACCGTGCAGGCGATCGGCGAGTACGCCTCCATGCTGCCCGTGCTCTCCACCTACAACGACACGTACAACTCGGGCCAGTGGTCCGGTGACTGGACCGTTTTCTACTGGGCCTGGACCGTGACGTGGGCGCCCTTCGTGGGGATGTTCTTCGCCCGCATCTCACGCGGCCGCACCATCCGCTCCTTCATCATGGCCGGCCTCGGCCTGCCCACGGCGTTCGTCATCATCTGGATGGGCATCTACGGCTACTCCGCGTTCCAGTCGGACCGCGCCACCGCGCCGGCGCCGGGCCAGGGCGGTGACCTCACGCAGACGATCGTCACCGACGGCAACGTCCAGGCCGCCCTGTTCCAGCACCTGCAGGGCACGCCGCTCTACACGGTGGCCGCGGTCGTGGCGCTCGTGGTCATCACGCTGTTCTTCATCACCTCGATCGACTCGGGCGCGCTCGTGATGGACGCGATGGCCAATGGCCACGAGGATGCCGCGCCCCGCCGCCAGTCCGTGTTCTGGGCCGTGTCCATCGGCGCGGTCTGCGCGGCCATCATCCTCACCGCGGGCGAGAACGGCCTGGCGGCGCTGCAGGAGGTCATCATCGTGATCGGCCTGCCCATCCTGCTCATCACCGTCACGCAGGCCGCACTGCTGCTGCAGGCCCTGCGCGAGGACGCGGGTGCCGCGCGGCCCATGCGGACCCGCCAGTGGAAGCAGGTGCTGCCGGTCGAGGAGTACCGCCGCCGCGCCACCGAGGACGGCGTGGACGTCTCGGACTTCGTGATCCGCCCCGAGTTCGAGGTCGGCACCGAGCCGGAGAACGACACGCACACCCCGAAGACGTGGCACCAGCAGCGCATCGACGCGGCCAAGGCCCTCGTCACCGTCGGCCTGACCGGCGGCATCGCCGCGGGCCGCACCGAGGTCGGCGCGGAGCTCGAGCGGCTGGGCGCCGTCGTCGTGGAGTTCGACGACCTGATGGGGGAGATCCTCGTGCCCGGCAACCCCGTGCTCGAGGAGCTCCGCTCGGTCTTCGGCGAGGACATCGTCCGCGCGGACGGCACCCTGGACGCGCGCACCCTCAACCGGCTCACCACCGAGAGCTCGACCGCCCGGACGCGCATGTACGAGATCGTCTCCCCGGCGGTGCGCGACGAGGCGAACCGCCGGGCCCGCGAGATCGGCGAGGACTCCGTGCTGGTGGTCGACCTGGCCCTGCTGGCCGAGACCGGCTCCGGACAGGACTTCGACCAGGTGCTGGCCGTCTCCGCTCCCGCCGAGGTGCGCGTCGCCCGGCTCATGGAGTCCCACGACATGACCCGCGAGCGGGCCTGGGCCTTCATCGACGAGGAGGCGGCGGACGAGGAGCGGGCCGAGATCGCGGACACCGTGATCGAGAACGACGGCTCGCTCGAGGACCTGCAGGAGGCCGTCCGGGCATACTGGGAGGCCAAGATCCAGCCTCAGCTCGAGGCCGCCCGAGGAGAGCGCGTATGACCGAGACCGACCCGGTGGCCGAACGGCCGCGCGTCCATGTGGGCCTGACCGGCGGGATCGCCGCCGGCAAGTCCGCGGTGGCCCGTGTCCTGCAGGAGCGTGGCGCGCTCCTGGTGGACTCGGACGCCCTCGCCCGGCTGGTCCTCGAGAAGGGCACCGACGGGCTGGCCGCCGTCCAGGACGAGTTCGGGGACCGCGTCATCACCGCGGACGGTGAGCTCGACCGCGTCGAGATGGCCCGCATCGTCTTCGGGGACGAGGGCGCCCGACAGCGCCTGAACCGCATCGTGCACCCCCGGATCCGGGCTGCGGCCCGGCGCATCGTCGCCGAGGCCGGGCCGGACGCCGTCGTGGTCCAGGACGTGCCGCTGCTGGTGGAGACCGGGCAGGCGGACGCGTTCGACCTCGTGATCGTGGTGGAGGCCCCGCTCGAGGAGCGCCTGCGCCGGATGGTGGAGGACCGCGGCATGAGCCGCGCGGACGCCGAGGCGCGGATCGCGGCCCAGGCCACGGACGAGCAGCGGCGCGCCGTCGCGGACGTGGTCATCGTCAACGACGCCGACCTCGAGCGGCTCGCGTCCGTGGCGAACCAGGTGTGGGACCGGTTCCTCGCCCCCGGCGCGGCTGAGCCCTCGGCGGACTGACCGCCGGGGTGTCCGGGGCGCGACGTAGGGTTCTGCCATGAGCCTGGCCCAGAAGATCAACCGCGTCGTCGCCCCGTTCGAGGTCATCTCCCCCTACCAGCCCTCCGGTGACCAGCCGAAGGCCATCGCCGAGCTCGCCGAGCGCGTGGAGGCGGGGGAGAAGGACGTCGTCCTGATGGGCGCCACCGGCACGGGCAAGTCGGCGACGACGGCGTGGCTCGTCGAGCGCCTCCAGCGGCCCACGCTGGTGATGGTGCAGAACAAGACGCTCGCGGCGCAGCTGGCCAACGAGTTCCGGGAGCTGCTGCCCAACAACGCGGTCGAGTACTTCGTCTCCTACTACGACTACTACCAGCCCGAGGCGTACGTCCCGCAGACGGACACCTTCATCGAGAAGGACTCCTCCATCAACGAGGAGGTCGAGCGGCTGCGCCACTCGGCCACGAACGCGCTGCTGACCCGGCGGGACGTGATCGTGGTGGCCACCGTCTCCTGCATCTACGGCCTCGGCACGCCCGAGGAGTACATCGAGCAGATGGTCACCCTGCGCCGCGGTGCGGAGATGGACCGGGACGTGCTCCTGCGGCGGTTCGTGCAGATGCAGTACGTGCGCAACGACGTCGACTTCCACCGCGGCACCTTCCGGGTGCGGGGGGACACCGTGGAGATCATCCCCATGTACGAGGAGCTCGCGGTGCGCATCGAGTTCTTCGGGGACGAGATCGAGTCCATCCAGACCCTGCACCCGCTCACCGGCCAGGTGGTGCGCGAGGAGGAGGAGATGTACATCTTCCCGGCCTCGCACTACGTGGCCGGCGACGAGCGCATGGGCCGGGCGATCACCACCATCGAGGACGAGCTGCGGGAGCGGCTGCAGGAGCTGGAGTCCCAGGACAGGCTCCTCGAGGCGCAGCGGCTGCGCATGCGCACCACGTACGACCTCGAGATGATGCAGCAGATGGGCTACTGCAACGGCATCGAGAACTACTCGCGCCACATCGACGGCCGTCCCGCCGGCTCCGCCCCGCACTGCCTGCTGGACTACTTCCCGGACGACTTCCTGCTCGTGGTGGACGAGTCCCACGTGACCATCCCGCAGATCGGCGCGATGTACGAGGGGGACATGTCCCGCAAGCGCACCCTCGTGGAGCACGGCTTCCGCCTGCCCTCGGCCATGGACAACCGCCCGCTGAAGTGGGATGAGTTCCTCGAACGGATCGGGCAGACCGTGTACCTCTCCGCGACGCCGGGCGCCTACGAGCTCGGCCAGGCGGACGGCTACGTCGAGCAGATCATCCGGCCCACCGGGCTGGTGGACCCGCAGGTGGTGGTCAAGCCGACCGAGGGCCAGATCGACGACCTGCTCGAGCAGATCCGGGTGCGCACGGCCAAGGACGAGCGCGTCCTGGTGACCACGCTGACCAAGCGCATGGCCGAGGACCTCACGGACTACCTGCTCGAGGCGGGGGTGAAGGTCGAGTACCTCCACTCGGATGTGGACACGCTGCGCCGCGTGGAGCTGCTGCGGGAGCTGCGCAAGGGCACCTTCGACGTGCTGGTGGGCATCAACCTGCTGCGCGAGGGCCTGGACCTGCCCGAGGTCTCGCTCGTGGCGATCCTGGACGCGGACAAGGAGGGCTTCCTGCGCTCCACCACCTCCCTCATCCAGACCATCGGCCGCGCCGCCCGCAACGTCTCCGGCGAGGTCCACATGTACGCCGACAACGTCACGGACTCCATGCGGCGGGCGATCGACGAGACCGAGCGGCGCCGGGCCGTGCAGATCGCGTACAACGAGGAGCACGGGATCGACCCCCAGCCGCTGCGCAAGCGCATCGCGGACATCACGGACCAGCTGGCCCGGGAGGACGCGGACACCGCCGACTTCCTCAAGGGCATGGGGGGCGTGAAGTCCGGGTTCGACTTCGGCATGGGCCACCGCGGCCTCAGCTCACTGGACCGGGCCCCGGCCACGGGGGAGGGTGCCGAGGCCCCGGCGGTGGACCCGGCGTCGCTGCCCGCCAAGGACCTGGCCGATCTGATCGAGCAGATGTCGCAGCAGATGCACCAGGCGGCGGCGGACCTGCAGTTCGAGCTCGCGGCCCGCCTGCGCGATGAGGTCGGCGAGCTCAAGAAGGAGCTGCGGCAGATGAAGCGGGAGCAGTGACCGCCCGGCGCGTTCCGCGCCCCGGGGTGTTATGAAAACACTGATGAATATCTTCATATCAGTGATAGTGTGACGCCATGAGCGCAGCACCCCCGGTCGCGGCCGTGATCGCGGACATCGTCGGCTCCCGCGCCCTCCCGGACCGGGACCGCGCGCAGGAGCAGATCCTGGCCGCCTTCGCGGCCGCGGAACAGGACGTCCCGCCGCTGCGCCCCGCCTGGGCCAGCGTCGGCGACGAGTTCCAGGCGCTGCACCGCACCTGGCCGGACGCGCTCCGGCTGACCGTCCGCGTCACGCTCGCCCTGCCCCCGGGCCTCGACCTGCGCTTCGGGATCGGCCTGGGGCAGCGGCGGGCCCTGGACGCCGGCGGAGACGGCATCGAGGACGGCACGGCCTGGTATCGGGCCCGCGAGGCCGTCGAGCACGCGCACGAGCGGGCCGCCGGCGCCGCGACCGCCTTCCGTGCCGCGGACCCGTCCCTCACCGCCGCCGTGGACGGGCTCGCCCTGCTGCGCGACCACGTCCTCGGCCGGCTCAAGGCCCGCGAACGCCGGATCGCCGCAGCCCTGCTGGGCGGGGCGACCCAGGCGGAGGCCGCACGGGCGGAGCGGATCACGCAGTCCGCGGTGTCGCAGGCCGTCGCGCGGTCCGGGATCGGCCGGCTGCTCGAGCTGGACGCCGAGCTCGCCGCCGCGGCGACGGAGGTCGCGCCGTGACCGCCCTCGCACTGCTCGCCCTGGGGCTGCACGACCTGCTCGACGCCGTCCTGCCCGGCGCCTGGCCCACCCCCCGGCGGCGGTGGCTGGCCCGGGCCGGCGCGGCGGTGGCCGCCGTCCTCGCCGCGGTGCTGGTGGCCGTCCTGGCGCCGACCGGCATCTCCGTCGCGGTGGGCGGCGGCCTGGTGGCCCTCGGCCTGCTGATGGGCTGGACGTGGCTGCACCCGGACCGGCCGCTCGGGGTGGTCGCGGTGGCGGCCGCGGTCGGCCTGGTGGCCGTGCTCGAGTCGACCCTGGCGCCCGCGGGTCTGCGCTCCGCGCCCCCGGCACTCACGCTGCTGGCGGTGACGGTGGCGCTGACCGAGACCGGCAACCGGGTCACCCGCGCGGTCCTCGCCCTGGCGGGCCGGTCCGCCGACGGGGGCGACGAGGAGGCGGAGGACCCCGCGGCGGAGCCCACGACCGTGCCGTCCGCCGCGCCCACGGACCCCGCGGCCGACGGCCTGCGCGGCGGTCGCTACATCGGGCCCATGGAGCGACTGCTCATGGTCGTCCTGGGGCTCGCGCAGGCCTATCCGGTGATCGCGGCCCTGATGGCGGCCAAGGGCATCGTGCGCTTCCCGGAGATCTCGGCGGACCGCGGAGCCGGCTCGCGCGCGGAGGAGTTCCTCATCGGCTCCCTCGCCAGCTGGGGCCTGGCCGCCGCCGGCGCCGTCGTCGTCTGGCTCGCCCTCGGCTTGACCGCCCCCGGCGCAGCCTGAGACCGGGCCCACCCGCATCCGCGCGCGGGACCGCACCCGTCTAGACTGGCGCGGCCCCCACGAGCCCTCCATGAAGGAGGCCGGCCTGTGGATCGGGTTCTACGTGGCGCTGGCGCTGGTCTTCGCGGGGCTGCTCTTCGCCCTGGGCGATGCGCAGCACGGCACCGAGTTCCTCGCCGGCTGGGTCACCGAGTACAGCCTCAGCGTGGACAACCTGTTCGTGTTCCTCATCATCATGGCCAAGTTCCAGGTGCCCCGCCGCTACCAGCAGGAGGTGCTGATGGTGGGCATCATCATCGCGCTGATCGCCCGCGCGGTGTTCATCGCGGTCGGCGCCGTCGCCATCGAGCACCTGACGTGGGAGTTCTACATCTTCGGCGCCTTCCTGCTCTGGACCGCCTGGCAGCAGCTCAAGGACGACGGCGGGGACGAGGAGTCCGAGCCGGGCGTCGTGGCCCGCCTGACCCGCCGCCTCAACGTGGCGCCGGACTACGACGGCAACCGACTGCGCACCACCGTGGACGGCCGGCGCATGTTCACCCCCATGGTGGTCGTGTTCATCACGATCGGCCTGACGGACGTGATGTTCGCGGTGGACTCCATCCCGGCGATCTTCGGCCTCACCCAGAACTGGTTCATCGTCCTGACCGCCAATATCTTCGCCCTCATGGGCCTGCGCCAGCGGGCCCGACGACGCCCCGCTCCGCCCGCCGCGGGTCGGGGCGTCGTCGTGCGACCGGGTAGACTGACCGGCGACGTAGGGGAGTATCCCGAACACTGTGGACGTCAGCACGCCGCGGCCGCCGAGAGCGCGCCGCCGGCCGGACACAGGGGCCCGGGCCGCGGCCGCGGCGGGCGGAGAGACTTGCGGCACCGTCCTGACCCCTGACGCCGAGAGGTGACCCGTGGAAATCAACGGCCTGACCTGGGGCCTGACGATCGCGCTGATCGTCGGGCTCCTCGCGTTCGACTACTTCGCCCATGTCCGCAAGGCGCACACGCCGTCGATCCGGGAGGCCGCGATCTGGTCCGGCGTCTACGTCGGCCTCGCGCTCGTCTTCGGCCTCGTGTTCTTCGCCTTCGGCGACACCCAGCACGCGGTCGAGTACTACACCGGCTACCTGCTGGAGAAGGCGCTCAGCGTCGACAACCTGTTCGTCTTCCTGGTCATCATGGCCAGCTTTCGGGTGCCGCGCGAGTACCAGCAGAAGGTGCTGCTGTTCGGCATCACGTTCGCGCTGATCTCGCGCACCCTGTTCATCCTGCTGGGCGCCGCCGTCATCGCCGCGTGGTCGGACGTGTTCTACCTCTTCGGCCTGTTCCTGCTGATCATCGCCGGCGGCCAGCTCAAGGGCGAGATGTCCGGCGACGCCGAGGGCGCCCAGGACGAGGCGGACAACGTGATGGTCCGCCTCGTCAAGCGGTTCCTGCCCGCCTCCGAGCAGTTCGACGGCGACCGCCTCTTCACGACGGTGGACGGCAAGCGCCTCATGACGCCGATGCTCCTCGTGATGATCGCGATCGGCGCCACGGACATCCTCTTCGCCTTCGACTCCATCCCCGCGATCTTCGGCGTGACCCAGGAGGCGTACATCGTCTTCACCGCCACGGCGTTCTCGCTCATGGGCCTGCGCCAGCTGTACTTCCTGATCGACGGCCTGCTCGACCGCCTCGTCTACCTGGCCTACGGGCTCTCCGCGCTGCTGGCGTTCATCGGCGTGAAGCTGATCCTGCACGCCCTGCACGAGAACAACCTGCCGTTCATCAACGGCGGCGAGAACGTGCCCGTCGTCGAGATCCCCACGACGCTGTCCCTCGTGGTCGTCGTCGTGATCCTGGCGATCACCGTGGCGATCTCCCTGGCCTCGCCGAAGGGCCAGGCCCTGCGGGCGCTGCAGAACGCCGAGAAGTACTCGTACCGGTACTCGAAGCTGCCCGAGGACGCCGACCCGGCCGAGCGCGAGCGCGCCGCCGCCCTGATGGATCGCTGGACGGCCCGGGCCGAGGCCGTGGACCAGCGCTGGCGCGACCAGCTGCTCGAGCACAAGGACGCGTGGTCGGCCATCATCCGCACGGCCCACGAGACCCGGCTCGCCGATCCCCGTGACGACGACGCGCGCGGGGTCTCCGAGCAGATCGTGCGGCAGGACGGGCCCACCGTCTGAGCCGATCACGGCGCCGGGGAGCCCTCCGCCGGCGCCCGGGCCCCCGGGCCGGTCAGTCGACCGGGTCGGGGGCCGTCGTCGTCCCGGCGCCGTCCGGCGCGGTCATCGCCAGGAGCCGCTCGAGGATCGCCGGTCCGTCGTCGGCGATGCCGTCGTGGTGGAAGGCGTCGGTCTCCCACACCTGCAGGCCGCGGACGCGCCGCGCCGTCTCGAGCGAGAGGTCCCGGTCCACGTACACGTCGTCGGCGTAGACCGCGGCGGCCACGGGGACGGTGTTCTGCGCCAGGGCAGCCACGTCGTAGAGCGGGCCCCACTGCGTGCGCTCGGCGAGCAGCCGCGCCGTGCCGGCCAGGGGCCGCAGCCGGGGGTCGACCTCGACGGACCAGGGCATGACGTGTTCGCCCGTGGGCAGCGGGACCGTGGTCGCCTCCGGGTCGAAGTCCGGGTGCTCGGCGAGCATCCGGGACGCCGACCAGCCGGTGTCCGCCCGGCCGCCGGCCAGGTCCGCCGGCTGCGCGTAGATCGCCTCGTGCAGCACGGTGTAGAGCGGGTTGACGAGGCGGTCGTCCTGGTCGGCGACGGCGGCCAGGAACGTCTCGGACAGGCGCGGCGCGGGTCCGGTGCGGTCCACGGCCTCGGCGAGGACCCAGTGCAGGCGGTCCACGCGGGTGTTGCCGCCCAGCAGCATGCCCAGACCCTGGGCCCGTCCCACGGTGAGCGGCCCGCCGCCGGGCAGGGGGATCGGGGCGCCCGCGGCCTCGGCGGCGCGGATCAGCCCCACGGCCTCCGACCACGCGTCGCGGTCGGCCGGGTGCCGGTCGAAGAACTCCTCGGTGCGGGCGCGCATCCGGGCGTAGGTGGCCCGGTAGACCCGGTCGGCGTGGCCGGTGAGCGGGGCGAGGCCGCCGGTCACCAGGCTGCGCTGCAGGCCCTCCGGGTGGAAGGAGAGATAGCTCAGCGTGCAGAACCCGCCGAAGCTCTGGCCCAGTGTGGTCCACGGCCCGGCGCCGAGGGCGAGGCGCAGCATCTCGGCGTCCCGCACGATCGAGGGCGCCCGCAGGTGCACCAGGTGCTCGGCGCGCGCCTCGTCCGTGGCGAAGGCGCCCGGGGCGGTCAGGGTCGCCACAGTGGCCGGGGTCGAACGCCCCGTGCCGCGCTGGTCCAGCAGCAGCACGCGGTGGCTCTCGGCCAGCGCGCCGAGCCAGCCGCTCAGGCGCGCCGGGCGGGGCCCGGCACTGCCGGGGCCACCCTGGAGGTACAGGGCCCAGGGGCGCTCGCCCTCGGGGTCGTCCTTCGCCCGGATCTCGCGGGCGAAGACGGTCAGCGTGCCGCGCCCGTGCGGCCCGACGCCGGTGCCCGCCGCGTCCTGCGCCTCGGCCTCGGCGAGGCCCAGCGCGTGGTCGATCGGCACCGAGAACCAGTGGTCCACCGTGACGGTGCCGTCGTAGAGCTCGGTGCGCTCGCCCACGCGGTGGCGGGCCGGCTCGAGGGGAGCGAAGCCGCGCGGGTCGCCCGCCACGGGCCGTCCTGCCGCCCGAGCGTCCCCGGCGCTCACAGGCCCCACCCGGACTCGGGCGCGCCCACGGAGACCACCCGGATCACGGGATGGCCCGCCTCGTCGGAGGCGTCCAGGTCGACCACGGCGTTGATCCCGTGGTCCAGGTCCCCGTCCGGGTCCTTCAGGACCTGCCGCACCGCCCACCAGCGCGGGCCGGCCAGCTCCAGCGGGGCGGCGACGTCGGGGGCCGCGGCCACGCGGAACAGCTCGGGGCCGCGCGCGGCGGGGCCGTCGTCGATGTCCTCGTGGTCGTCGAAGTAGGCGTCGAGGGCGTCGGCCCAGTCGTCGGCGGACAGCTCGCCGGACAGGCGCGCGAGCGCCTCGTCCCGCTCGTCGCCGAACAGGCGCACCCGCTGGAACATCGCGTTGCGGACCATCACCCGGAACACGGGCTCGTTGTCCGTCAGGCGAGGCGGGGCCGGCGGCTCGAGCGCCTCCATGTCCCGGCGCAGCTCGTCGATGTCCCCGGCCACCAGGTCCTCCCACTCCTCCAGGAGGGACGAGTCGGTCTGCTTCACCATCTCGTCGAGCCAGTCCAGCAGCACCTGGAGCTCCTCGGTGCGGGCCGCCTCGGGGACGGTGTGGCGCAGTGCCTTGACCGCGTCCGTGAGGTAGCGCAGCAGCACGCCCTCGGACCGGGCGATCCCGTAGAACCGCACGTAGTCGCCGAAGCCCATGGCCCGCTCGAACATGTCGCGCACCACGGACTTGGGGGTCAGCTCGAACTCCGCGAGCCACGGGGCGTCCTGCCGGTAGAGCTCGAACTGCTGCTCGAGGAGCTCGGCCAGCGGCCGCGGGTGGGTGATCTCGTCGAGGGCCCGCATGCGGTCGTTGTAGTCCATGCCCTCGGCCTTCATGGCGGCCACGGCCTCGCCCTTGGCGTGCTTGACCTGGGCGGAGAGCACCTGGCGCGGCGGGTCGAGGGTCGCCTCGATCACGGAGACCACGTCGAGCGCGTGGTCGGGATCGGCCGGGTCCAGCAGGTCGAGCGCGGCGAGGGCGAAGGGGGAGAGCGGCTGGTTGAGCGCGAAGTCCGGCTGCAGGTCCACCGTGAGGTCCACGGTGCGGCCCTCGGCGTCCGGTTCGGGCAGACGCTCGACGACGCCCGTGGCCAGCAGCTCCCGGAAGATCCCGAGCGCGCGGCGCATGAGCACCGCCTGGCGGGCCGGGGTCTCGTGGGTGCCGCGCAGCAGGCGCCGGACCGCGATCACCGGGTCGCCGGGCCGGTCGAGGATGTTCAGCAGCATGGAGTGCGTGATCCGCATGCGGGAGACCAGCGGCTCCGGCTCGGCGGAGACGAGGCGCTCGAACGTCGCCGGCCCCCACGAGACGAAGCCGGCCGGCGGGGTCTTGCGCTTGCCGGACTTCACGGACTGCTTCATGCGCTTGGCCCGCTCGGCCTCGTCCTTGACGTTCGCGAACTTCGCCGCGGCCTTGCGCTCGGCCGCCTTGTTCTCGATCACGTGCTCGGGGGCCTGGACCACCACGGTGCCGGAGGTGTCGAAGCCGGCCCGGCCCGCCCGGCCGGCGATCTGGTGGAACTCGCGGGCCTGGAGCAGGCGGGTCTTCTCGCCGTCGAACTTGGAGAGCGCGGTGAGCAGCACGGTGCGGATCGGCACGTTGATCCCGACGCCCAGCGTGTCCGTGCCGCAGATGACCTTGAGCAGCCCGTCCTGGGCCAGCTTCTCCACGAGGCGGCGGTACTTGGGCAGCATGCCCGCGTGGTGCACGCCGATGCCCGCCCGGACGAGGCGGTTCAGGGTGTGCCCGAAGCCCGCGGAGAAGCGGAAGCCGGCGATCCGCGCGGCGATCGCCTCCTTCTCCTCCCTGGACGTCACCGAGATCGAGGACAGACCCTGGGCCGTCTCCACAGCGTCCAGCTGCGAGAAGTGCACGATGTACACCGGTGCCTGGTGGGTGCCCACGAGCTCCTCGACCTTCTCCTGCAGCGGCACCTCGGACCACTCGAACGTCAGCGGGATGGGGCGCTGCGCGTGGGCGACGACGGCGACCTCGCGCCCGGTGCGCTCGGTCAGGTCCGCCTCGAGGCGGGTCGTGTCGCCGAGGGTGGCCGACATCAGCAGGAACCGGGCCTGCGGCAGCTCGAGGAGGGGCACCTGCCAGGCCCAGCCGCGGGAGGGGTCCGCGTAGTAGTGGAACTCGTCCATCACCACGGTGCCGATCTCCATGCCCGAGCCCTCGCGCAGCGCGCGGTTGGCGAGGATCTCGGCCGTGCAGCAGATGATCGGCGCGTCACCGTTGACGGTGGAGTCACCCGTGACCATGCCCACGTTCTCCGCGCCGAACACGTCCACCAGCGCGAAGAACTTCTCCGAGACGAGCGCCTTGATCGGCGCCGTGTAGTAGGAGACGGCGTCGTGGGCGAGCGCGTCGGCGTGCGCGGCCAGCGCCACCAGGGACTTGCCGGAGCCGGTGGGCGTCGCCAGGATCACGTGCCGGCCCTGGACGAGCTCGAGGGCGGCCTCCTCCTGGGCGGGGTAGAGCGAGATCCTGCGGTCCTCGGTCCAGGCCGCGAAGGCCCCGAAGACGTCGTCGGCGTCCGGGGCCGGCGGGAGCGCGTCGATGCGGTCGGTCAGCGAGGGCGGGTTCGTGGCGGCAGAAGTCATCGCCCCCAGGGTATCGGCCGCTCCGCGCGATACGGTGCCGCCATGAGTCAGATCGCGCCCGAGAGCCCGCACCCGGACACCGACGCCGTCGTGGGGGACGTGACCGGCCGACAGGGCGGGGGGTTCACCTGGGATCCCGCGCAGTACGAGGGCTTCGCCGAACACCGCGCCCGCCCCTTCCACGACCTGGTGGGGCGCGTGCGCGCCGAGGCCCCGCGCGTCGTGGTGGACCTGGGCTGCGGCCCGGGGACCCTGACCCGGACGCTGGCCGAGCGCTGGCCGGACGCCGAGGTGATCGGTCTGGACGACTCGCCCGCCATGCTGGAGCGGGCCCGGGAGCAGGCGGCCCGCACGGGCGCCCCCGCCAACCTGCGCTTCGAGGCGGTCGACGCCTCGCAGTGGCGCCCGTCGGGGGCGACGGACGTCGTGGTGTCCAACGCGATGCTCCAGTGGATCCCGACGCACCGTCGCCTGATCCGGCGCTGGCTCGGGGACCTCACGCCGGGGGCGTGGTTCGCGGCGCAGATCCCGCGGCCCTACGAGCAGCCCTCCCACGCGGCGATCGTGGCGCTGGCGGAGGACCCGGCCTTCTCCGAGCCGCTGCACGGGGTGGCGACGACCCGCACCGTGGCGCCGCCCGAGGAGTACACGCGGCTATTCCTCGAGGCGGGGTGGTCCCCGGTCGTCTGGGAGACGGAGTACCAGCAGGTGCTGACGGGCGAGGACCCGGTGTTCCGGTGGACCTCCGGCGCGGCCCTGCGACCGAGCCTGCAGGCCCTGGCCCGCTGGGACGCCGAGGAGGGCGCCGCCGAGGGCGCCGGGCTGCTCGAGGCGTTCGTGGACCGGTACCGCGCCGCCATGCGCGAGGCGTACCCGCCGGTGCCCGGTGTCACGGCCGACGACGGCGGCCCGGTCACGATCTTCCCGGCCCGGCGCCTGTTCATGGCGGGGCAGAAGCCGGCCTGACGCTGGGCCCGGGACCGCCCGGGCGCACCGTCACCAGCCGCGCTCGGCCCACTCCGGCAGGTGGGGGCGCTCGGCGCCCAGGGTCGTGGAGGCGCCGTGGCCGGGGTGGACCACCACGTCGTCGTCGAACGCGTCGAAGATCCGATCGCTCACGTCCGTGAACAGCTGACGGAACCGGCCGTCGTCGCCCTCGGTGTTGCCCACCCCGCCCGGGAAGAGGGAGTCGCCGGTGAAGAGCACGGCCGGCTCGTCCGCCTCGGGGCGGCACACCAGCGCGATGGACCCGGGCGTGTGGCCGCGCAGGGCCACCACCTCGAGCCGGAGCCCGTCCGCCCCCACGGTGTCCCCGTGGCGCAGGCGCACGTCGGGGGCGACCCCCGTGGCCTCGGCGATCGCGTCGGCGTCGTCCTCGCCGGCCGCCGTGCGGGCCCCGGTCAGGGAGGCCAGCGCCGGCAACGCGCGCACGTGGTCCCAGTGTCGATGCGTGGTGACGATCATCTCGAGGCGCGGCTCGCACGGGGTGTCGTCCGCGGCCGAGGCGATGAGGTCGCGGATGGCCTCGGCCTCGGCGGCGGCGTCGATCAGCACCTGCGCCCCCGTGGTCTTGGAGGTGAGCAGGTACACGTTGTTGTCCATCTCCGACACGGAGCAGGTGCGCACCGTGACGGCGGGCAGATCGTGCAGGAGGCGGTTCCGGGCGGTCTCGGGCATGCGCAACAGTGTACGGACGGGGCGGTGAGGCGCCAGGGCGGGCCCGGCCCGCGGTGGGTTCGCCCACAGGCGAGACCCCGGTGTCGTGTCCGTACCCGCCCCTATGCTGGCCGCGTGCCCAAGAACTCCTCCACCACCGTCTCCTCCGCCGTCGAGGCCCACCCCGGCGGCCTCGCCTCCGGCCCCGGCGGCGCGCGCTCGGGCGAGCGGGACCGCATCGTCGTCCAGGGCGCCCGCGAGCACAACCTGAAGGACGTGGACGTCAGCTTCCCGCGGGACGCCATGGTCGTGTTCACGGGTCTGTCCGGCTCGGGCAAGTCCTCCCTGGCCTTCGACACGATCTTCGCCGAGGGCCAGCGACGCTACGTCGAGTCGCTCTCCTCCTACGCCCGCATGTTCCTGGGCCGGGTGGACAAGCCGGACGTGGACTTCATCGAGGGCCTGTCTCCGGCCGTGTCCATCGACCAGAAGTCGACCAACCGCAACCCGCGCTCCACGGTGGGGACCATCACCGAGATCTACGACTACATGCGCCTGCTCTGGGCGCGTGTCGGGGTGCCGCACTGCCCGCAGTGCGGCGAGCCGGTGAGCCGGCAGACCCCGCAGCAGATCGTGGACCAGCTCGAGGAGCTGCCCGAGCGCACCCGCTTCCAGGTGCTCGCGCCCGTGGTCCGCGGCCGCAAGGGCGAGTTCGTGGACCTGTTCAAGGACCTGTCCACGCAGGGCTTCGCCCGCGCCGTCGTGGACGGGGAGACCGTCCAGCTCTCGGACCCGCCCGTGCTGAAGAAGCAGGTCAAGCACACCATCGCCGTCGTCGTGGACCGCCTCGCCATGAAGGAGGGCATCCGCCAGCGCCTCACCGACTCGGTGGAGACCGCCCTGAAGCTGGCGGACGGCCTCGTCGTGGCCGAGTTCGTGGACGTGGAGCCGGTCGCCGAGAAGGGCAGGAAGAACACCGCGGAGTTCGGCGGGCGGGACGCCGAGGGCAACCCCCGGTACCGCTCGTTCTCCGAGAAGCTCTCCTGCCCCAACGGGCACGAGCAGACCGTGGACGAGATCGAGCCGCGCTCGTTCTCCTTCAACAACCCGTTCGGCGCGTGCCCCGAGTGCACCGGCATCGGCTCCCGTCTGCAGGTGGACCCGGACCTCGTCGTCGCCAACGACGAGCTGTCCCTGCGCGAGGGCGCCGTCGTGCCGTGGTCGCTCGGCAAGTCCACCTCGGACTACTGGCTGCGCGTGCTCGGCGGGCTGGGCAAGGAGATGGGCTTCTCCCTGGACACCCCGTGGAAGGACCTGACGGAGGCGGAGCGCGACGCCGTCCTGCACGGCAAGGACTTCAAGGTGGAGGTGACGTTCCGCAACCGGTTCGGCCGCGAGCGCCGCTACACCACGGGCTTCGAGGGCGTCATCCCCTACGTGATGCGCAAGCACGGGGAGACCGAGTCGGACGGCGCCCGCGAGCGCTACGAGTCGTTCATGCGGGAGATCCCGTGCCCGGCGTGCCACGGGGCCCGCCTCAACCCCACGGTCCTGAACGTGCTCGTGGGCGGCCTGTCCATCGCGGACGCCACCCGCCTGCCCATGCGGGAGGCCATGGAGTTCTTCTCGGGGCTGCGGCTGACGGACCGGGAGCGGCAGATCGCGGACCAGGTGCTCAAGGAGATCCTGGCCCGGCTGGCGTTCCTGCTGGACGTCGGCCTGGAGTACCTCAACCTGGAGCGGCCGGCCGGCACCCTCTCTGGAGGCGAGGCCCAGCGCATCCGCCTGGCCACGCAGATCGGCTCCGGGCTGGTCGGCGTCCTCTACGTGCTCGACGAGCCGTCCATCGGCCTGCACCAGCGGGACAACCGCCGCCTCATCGAGACCCTCCTGCGCCTGCGGGACCTCGGCAACACCCTCATCGTCGTCGAGCACGACGAGGACACGATCGCCGAGGCGGACTGGATCGTGGACATCGGTCCTCGCGCGGGCGAGCACGGGGGCGAGGTCGTGCACTCGGGCTCCCTGGCGGATCTCAAGGCGAACACGCGGTCCGTCACCGGCGACTACCTCTCCGGGCGCCGCTCCATCGCGGTGCCGGAGCGGCGTCGCGTCCCGGAGAAGGGGCGCGTGCTGACGGTCCGCGGCGCCCAGGAGAACAACCTGAAGGACGTCTCGGTGGAGGTCCCGCTCGGGGTCCTCACGGCCGTGACGGGTGTGTCCGGCTCGGGCAAGTCCACGCTGATCAACGAGATCCTCTACAAGGTCCTGGCCAACCGGCTCAACGGCGCCAAGCTCGTGCCCGGCCGGCACCGGTCCGTGGAGGGGCTCGAGCACCTGGACAAGGTGGTCCACGTGGACCAGAGCCCCATCGGGCGCACGCCGCGCTCCAACCCCGCCACCTACACCGGCGTGTTCGACGCGATCCGCAAGCTCTTCGCAGAGACCCCCGAGGCGAAGGTCCGGGGCTACCAGCAGGGCCGGTTCTCCTTCAACATCAAGGGCGGGCGCTGCGAGGCGTGCGCGGGGGACGGCACGCTGAAGATCGAGATGAACTTCCTGCCGGACGTCTACGTGCCGTGCGAGGTGTGCCACGGGGCCCGGTACAACCGGGAGACGCTCGAGGTCACCTACAAGGGCAAGAACATCGCCGAGGTCCTCGACATGCCGATCGAGGAGGCCGCGGACTTCTTCAGCGCGTACACCCGCATCTCGCGGTACCTGGACACGCTCGTCGACGTCGGTCTGGGCTACGTCCGCCTGGGCCAGCCCGCCACCACGCTCTCGGGCGGCGAGGCCCAGCGCGTGAAGCTGGCGGCCGAGCTCCAGAAGCGCTCCAACGGCCGCACCATCTACGTGCTGGACGAGCCGACCACGGGGCTGCACTTCGACGACATCCGCAAGCTCCTGCACGTGCTCCAGTCCCTCGTGGACAAGGGCAACACGGTGCTCACCATCGAGCACAACCTCGACGTGATCAAGAGTGCCGACCACGTGATCGACCTCGGCCCCGAGGGCGGCTCCGGGGGCGGCACGATCGTGGCCGCGGGCACGCCGGAGGAGGTCGCACACGTCGCGGAGAGCCACACGGGCCGGTTCCTCGCGGAACTGCTCGCGTAGCATGGACCCCGCCCACGCAGGACGCGGACGAAGGAGAGCCATGGCGACGTCGGAGCCCGTGCGCAGGAGCGCCGCCGCGCTCCTGCGGCTCACCTGCCGCCCCGAGGTCGTCGGCATGGAGCACGTCCCTGCGCGGGGCCCCTTCGTCATGGCCTCCAACCACCTGTCCTTCGTCGACTCGGTGATCCTCCAGGCCCTCGCCCCCCGCCCGGTCCACTTCTTCGCCAAGGAGGAGTACTTCACGGGCGCGGGCCTGCGGGGCCGCGTCCGGCGGCGGTTCTTCGAGTCCGTGGGCTCCGTCCCCGTCCGCCGGGGCGAGCAGGCCGCCTCCGTGGCCGCGCTCGAGTCCCTCGTGGGCCTGCTCGAGTCCGGCCAGGGCGTCGGCATCTACCCGGAGGGCACCCGCAGCCGCGACGGCCGCCTCTACCGCGGCCGCACCGGTGCGGCCTGGCTGGCCCTGGCCACCGGCGCACCCGTGGTGCCCGTGGGCCTCGTCGGCACGCAGCACCTCCAGCCGCCGGACACGAACGGCTTCCGTCCCCACCGGTTCTCCGTGCGCGTGGGCGCGCCCCTGGACTTCGGCCACCCCGGGCGTCGACACACCCTGCCGCAGCGCCGCGACGCGACGGCGGCGATCATGGACGCCATCGGCGCGCTCTCGGGGCAGGAGCGGGTGGACGCCTACAACGCCGCCCCGGGTGCCCGTGGCTGATCCGGCCTCCTACCGCCCGGCTCCGGGCGAGATCTCCACGTCGCCCGGCGTCTACCGCTTCCGCGACGCGGACGGACGCGTCGTCTACGTCGGCAAGGCGAAGAACCTGCGCGCCCGCCTGAGCTCCTATTTCCAGGACCCCGCCCGGCTGGCCACCAAGACCCGGACCATGGTGTTCACGGCGGCCGCGGTCGAGTGGACCGTCGTCGGCTCCGAGCTGGAGGCGCTCCAGCTCGAGTACACGTGGATCAAGGAGTACCGCCCCCGGTTCAACATCATGTACCGGGACGACAAGTCGTACCCGTACCTGGCCGTGACCATGAACGAGCAGTTCCCGCGCGTCCAGGTGATGCGCGGCGACCGGAAGCCCGGCGTGAAGTACTTCGGCCCGTTCCACCCGGCCAAGGCGATCCGCGAGACCGTGGACCTGATGCTGCGCGTCTTCCCGGTCCGCACGTGCTCGGCCGGCGTGTTCAAGCGGGCCCGCGCCCAGGACCGGCCGTGCCTGCTCGGCTACATCGGCAAGTGCTCGGCGCCCTGCGTGGGCCGGATCAGCCCGGCGGACCATCGCGCGCTGGCCCAGGACTTCTGCGACTTCATGGCCGGGGACGCGAACCGGTTCATCCGCGAGCTGGAGAAGGCCATGGCCCGTGCCGTCGAGGAGCTGCGCTACGAGGACGCGGCCCGGCTGCGGGACGACATCGCCGCGCTGCGCCGCGTGTTCGAGCGCAACGCCGTGGTGCTGCCGGAGAACACGGAGGCGGACATCTTCGCCCTGCACGCGGACGAGCTGGAGGTCGCGGTGCAGGTGTTCCACGTCCGGCAGGGACGCATCCGCGGCCAGCGCGGCTGGGTCATGGAGCGCGTGGAGGACGTCGCCGAGCCGGAGATGGTCGCGCACCTGCTCCAGCAGGTCTACGGCGACCTCGAGGGGCCGGAGCGCATCCCGCACGAGATCCTCGTCCCGGTCGAGCCCGGCGACGCCGCACAGCTCACCGAGTGGCTCTCGGGCCTGCGCGGGTCCCGGGTCGCCGTGCGCGTGCCCCGGCGGGGCTCGAAGGCGGACCTCATGGAGACCGTCCGGGAGAACGCGGAGATGGCCCTCAAGCTGCACAAGTCGCGGCGGTCCGGGGACCTCACCACCCGCTCCGCCGCCCTGCGGGAGCTGCAGGAGGCCCTGGAGATCACCGAGCCCCTGCTGCGCATCGAGTGCTACGACATCTCCCACTCCCAGGGCACCAACGTGGTCGGCTCGATGGTCGTCATGGAGGACGGGCTGCCGAAGAAGAAGGACTACCGCCGCTTCAACGTCACGGGGGAGGCCGCCCGGGACGACACGGCGTCCCTGCGCGACGTCCTGCGGCGTCGTTTCGCCCGCCTGGCCAAGGAGCGCGCGGAGGGCGCCCCGCTCTCCGGTCAGGTCGAGGGGGACGATCAGGAGGCGGGGCGCCGCTTCGCGTACCCGCCCTCGCTCGTGGTGGTCGACGGCGGCCCGCCCCAGGTGGCCGCGGCCGCGGCGGTCCTCGAGGAGCTGGGCCTGGACGACCTGCCCGTGGTCGGGCTGGCCAAGCGGCTCGAGGAGGTGTGGCTGCCGGGCGACGAGTTCCCGGTGGTCCTGCCGCGCACCTCGGAGGGCCTGTACCTGCTCCAGCGCATCCGTGACGAGTCGCACCGGTTCGCGATCGCGGGCCACCGCAGCCGGCGGTCCAAGGCGATGACCGTCTCCGCCCTGGATGGGATCCCGGGCCTGGGCCCGGCCAAGCGCACCGCGCTGCTGAACCACTTCGGCTCCGTCGCCGAGATCCGGGCCGCCGGCGTGGACCGGCTGACCGAGGTCGCCGGCATCGGGCCGCGGCTGGCCGAGGCCGTCCACACGGCGCTCACGGCCGACACGCCCGCGGATACAGTGGAGTCATGATCGAGGAGACCCTCCAGCCGGAGAAGCCGCCGACATCCGAGGTGCTCGTGATCGCCGGGATGTCCGGCGCCGGACGGACCACCGCCGCGCACGCGCTCGAGGACCACGGCTGGGACGTGGTGGAGAACATGCCGCCGGCCCTGTTCGGCACGCTGGCCGAGCTCATCGCCCGCTCGCCGGAGGCGTTCCCGCGCCTGGCGATCGTGGTGGACGTGCGCTCGCGCTCCTACTTCGAGGAGCTGTACGCCGCCCTGCAGCACCTGGCCAACAGCGGAGTGGAGTATCGCACCGTGTTCCTCGATGCGGAGGACCACGTCCTCCTGCAACGCTTCGAGGCCGGCCGCCGCCCCCACCCGATGCAGGGCAACGCCCGGCTGCTGGACGGCATCCGCGCGGAGCGGGACGTCGTCGAGCCGCTCAAGGCGCGTGCCGACGTCGTGGTGGACACCACCGAGCTGAACGTGCACGGCCTGGCCACGGAGATCACCGAGCTGTTCTCGGAGTCCGGCCCCGTCACGCTGCGCCTGACCATCATGAGCTTCGGGTTCAAGTACGGCGTCCCGGCGGACGCGAACTTCGTGGCGGACATGCGCTTCATCCCCAACCCCCACTGGGTGCCGGCGCTGCGTCCGCACACGGGCACGGAGGCCGCGGTCGCGGACTACGTGCTCTCCCGCCCCGGTGTCGAGGACTTCCTGCGCGCGTACGTCGCCATGCTGGGGCCGGTGTTCGAGGGCTACCGGCGGGAGAACAAGCACTACGCCACGCTCGCCATCGGCTGCACGGGCGGCAAGCACCGCTCCGTGGCCGTCGCCGAGGAGCTGGCCCGGCGTCTGGCCCAGGTGCCCCACGTGACGGTGCACGTCCAGCACCGGGACATGGGGCGCGAATGACGTCCCCGCTCACCGGCCAGCTGCCCCTGCCGCCCGGGATGGGTTCGGAAGGGCGCGGGGTGGGCGCCGGCATGTCCCGCCCCACGGCCCGGGTCACCGCCCTCGGCGGCGGCCACGGCCTCTCCGCGTCCCTCGCGGCCCTGCGGCACGTGGCCGGGCACCTCACGGCCGTCGTCACGGTGGCGGACGACGGTGGCTCCTCCGGCACCATCCGCCGGGAGATGGCGGTGCTGCCGCCCGGCGACCTCCGCATGGCGCTGGCCGCCCTGTGCGACGACACCGACTGGGGTCGGACCTGGGCCCACGTCATGCAGCACCGCTTCCGCTCCACCGAGGTGCCCGCCGACCAGGCCACCCTGGACAACCACGCGCTCGGGAACCTCCTGATCGTCGCCCTCTGGGAGCTGCTGGGCGACCCGGTGGACGGGCTGCGCTGGGCCGGCGCCCTGCTGCGGGCGCACGGTGAGGTCCTGCCGGTCTCGCGGGTGCCGCTGACCATCGGCGGGGACGTGCTCAGCGCCGGCCCGGACGGCCGCCTGCGCACCCGATGCGTGGAGGGCCAGGTGGCCCTCGCGGTCGCCGCGTTCGAGGGGCGCGTCACCGACGTCCGCCTGAGCCCGTCCGACGCCCCCGCCACCCCGGAGGCGCTCTCGGCGATCGAGCTGGCCGACTGGGTGGTGCTCGGACCCGGCTCGCTGTACACGTCGGTGCTGCCGCACCTGCTGATGCCGGACGTGCGCGCGGCCCTCGCCGCCACCACCGCCCGGCGCCTCATGGTGCTGAACCTGCGCACGGGAGACCAGGAGACCACCGGCCTCACCCACGCCGACCACCTCAAGGTGCTGCGCTCCTATGCGCCGGACCTCCGGCTGGACGTGGTGATCGCCGACGTGGACGCGGTCACCGACCGGGCGGCGGTGGAGGCCGAGGCGGCCCGGATGGGCGCGCGCGTGGCGTTCAGTAGAGTGAGCAGTGCCCAGGATCCCCAGGTCCACGACCCGCTGCGCCTGGCCGTCGCGATCGACGAGGCGATGACCCACTGACGCGCGCACCTCGCCGAGAAGGAGCACGAGCATGGCGCTGACCATGACCCTCAAGGAGGAGCTGGCCCGTGTGCCGGTCGCCGCGACCCCGGAGCGGCGGGCGGAGACCGCGGCGATGCTGCGGTTCGCCGGGGGGTTGCACCTCGTGGCCGGCCGCGTCGTCGTGGAGGTTGAACTGGACCACGGCGCCAGTGCGCGCCGCCTGCGCGCCGCCATCACCGAGCTGTACGGCCTGGCCCCGGAGATCGTGGTGGTCTCCGGCGGCAACCTGCGCCGTGGTCAGCGGTACGTGCTCCGGGTCGTGCGCGGGGGAGAGGACCTCGCCCGGCAGACCGGGCTCATCGACCAGCGGGGACGGCCCGTGCGTGGCCTCGCGCCGGTCCTCGTCAGCGGGACGACGGCGGCCACCGCCGCCGTGTGGCGCGGGGCCCTGCTGGCCCACGGCTCCCTCACCGAGCCCGGCCGCTCGGCGGCCCTCGAGGTGACCACGCCGGGCCCGGAGGCCGCGCTCGCGCTGGTGGGGGCCGCGCGTCGGCTCCGCGTGGCGGCGAAGGCGCGCGAGGTGCGTCAGTCGGACCGCGTCGTGGTCCGCGACGGCGAGGCGATCGCCACGCTGCTCGCCGCCGTCGGCGCGGAGCAGACCGCGACCCTCTGGCGCGAGCGGCGCGAGCGCAAAGAGGTCCGGGCCACCGCCAACCGCCTGGCGAACTTCGACGACGCCAACCTGCGCCGTTCCGCCCAGGCCGCTGTCACGGCCGGGGCGAAGGTGGAGCGGGCCCTCGAGATCCTCGGGGACGAGGTGCCCGACCACCTTCGCTACGCGGGACGGCTGCGCCTCGAGCACAAGCAGGCCTCCCTCGACGAGCTCGGCCGCCTCGCGGACCCGCCGATGACCAAGGACGCCGTCGCCGGGCGCATCCGCCGGCTACTGGCCATGGCGGACAAGCGGGCCGCCGAGCGGGGCATCCCCGGGACGGACGCGGCCTCCGAAGGCTGAGCGCGGGATCACCGTCGACGGGATCTGGCCCCGGCGCTCCGCCCCCGATCACAATGGAGACGGACGGAATACGCCGCCGAGACGCGAGGTTGCCCGAGGTGGAGGCCGAGGGCGTCCTGCCCGCAGCCTCGCCTGACCAAGGAGGAAGCATGACCGAATACACCCTTCCGGAGCTGGACTACGACTACGCCGCGCTGGAGCCGCACATCTCGGCCCGCATCATGGAGCTGCACCACTCCAAGCACCACGCCACGTACGTCAAGGGCGCGAACACCGCCCTGGAGAAGCTGGCCGCCGCGCGTGAGGCCGGCGACTTCGGCTCCGTGAACCAGCTGTCGAAGGACCTCGCCTTCAACCTGGGCGGGCACACGAACCACTCGATCTTCTGGAAGAACCTCTCGCCGGAGGGCGGCGACAAGCCGACCGGCGAGCTGGCCGCCGCCATCGACGAGTACTTCGGCTCGTTCGACCAGTTCCAGGCCCACTTCACCGCCGCCGCCCTCGGCATCCAGGGCTCCGGCTGGGCCGTGCTGGCCTACGAGCCCATCGGCGGCAACCTGGTGATCGAGCAGTTCTACGACCAGCAGAACGGCGTGCCGGTCGCCACCATCCCGCTGTTCCAGCTGGACATGTGGGAGCACGCCTTCTACCTCGACTACCAGAACGTCAAGGCGGACTACGTCAAGGCGATCTGGAACATCGTGAACTGGGCCGACGTGCAGGCCCGCTTCGAGGCCGCCCGCGCCGGCGCCTCCGGCCTGATCCTCCCGGCCTGATCCACACCGCGCACCGGGGCGCTGACGTCGTGGCCCCACGACGTCAGCGCCCCGATGCGGGGAGGGGCTCGGCGCTCCGGCCCTGTCCCCACCGCGCGCCCGGACCGGGCGCGACCGCTCGACCGTACCGCCCCGGACCCACCGCCACGGGGACCACGCAACGCGAACTAACGAGAGAGACCACCATGACCAAGATCGCCATCAACGGCTACGGCCGCATCGGACGCAACATCGTGCGCGTGCTCAGGGACCGCGGCCACGAGAACCTCGAGCTGGTCGCGGTGAACGACCTCGCCGACCCCGAGGACCTGTTCTGGCTGACCCAGTACGACACCATCCTGGGCCGCTACCCGGGCGAGCTGGAGCGGACCGAGAAGGGGTTCCGCATCGACGGCCGCGACGTCGCGTTCTTCCAGGAGGCCGACCCGACGAAGCTGCCGTGGGGTGAGCTCGGCGTGGACCTGGTCATCGAGTGCACCGGCATCTTCACGACCGGCCCCAAGGCGCAGGCCCACCTCGACGCCGGGGCCAAGAAGGTCCTCATCTCCGCTCCCGCCAAGGAGGTCGACGGCACCTTCGTGATGGGTGTGAACGAGCACACCTACGACGCGGAGACGATGCACATCGTCTCGAACGCCTCGTGCACCACGAACTGCCTGGCCCCGATGGCGAAGGTCCTCAACGACGAGTTCGGCATCGTGGACGGCATCATGACCACGATCCACGCGTACACCGGCGACCAGAACCTGCACGACAACGTGCACAAGAAGGATCGCCGTCGGGCGCGCGCCGCCGCCCAGAACATGGTGCCCACCTCCACGGGCGCGGCCAAGGCCATCGGCGAGGTCATCCCGGAGCTGAAGGGCAAGCTCGACGGCTTCGCCATGCGGGTGCCCACCATCACCGGCTCGGCCACCGACCTGACCGTGGAGCTGACGCGCCACGTGGAGGTCGAGGAGATCAACGCGGCGTTCAAGAAGGCCGCGGAGTCCGGTCCGCTGCAGGGCCGCCTGGTCTACTCGGAGGACCCGATCGTGTCCTCGGACATCATCACCTCCCCGGCGGCGTGCACCTTCGACGCCCCGCTGACCAAGTCCATCGGCCAGACCGTGAAGATCATCGGCTGGTACGACAACGAGTACGGCTACACCTCCCAGCTCATGGACTTCGCAGACCTCATCGGCTCGAAGCTCTGAGCCCGCACGGCGCCCGACGGCCCGGGCCGACGGTTCCTCCGTCGGCCCGGGCCGTCCGCCTAGACTGCACCGTGAACCGACCCCGCTCCGGCACCCCAGGAGGCATCATGCCCGCACCGACCCTCACCGATCTGCTCGAGGCCGGCGTCGCCGGCCGCACCGTGCTCATCCGGTCCGACCTGAACGTCCCGCTGGACGGGGACACCGTCACCGACGACGGCCGCATCCGGGCCTCGCTGCCCGCGATCCGGGACCTGGCCGAGGCCGGTGCGCGCGTGATCGTCATGGCCCACCTGGGCCGCCCCAAGGGTGAGCCGGACCCCGCGTACTCCCTCCGTCCGGTCGCCGCGCGCATGGCCGAGCTGCTGGGCGCCGACGTCGCCCTGGCCGCGGACGTGACCGGGGACGACGCGCGCGCGAAGGCCGCCGCCCTGCAGGACGGCCAGGTGCTGTTGCTGGAGAACGTGCGCTTCGACGCCCGCGAGACCTCCAAGGACGATGCCGAGCGCGCCGCACTGGCCGGCGAGATGGCGGCGCTGGCCGGCGACGACGGCGCCTACGTGGGCGACGCCTTCGGCGCGGTCCACCGCAAGCACGCCTCCGTGTTCGACGTCGCGGCACAGCTGCCGGCCCACCAGGGCCCGCTGGTCGCCGCCGAGCTCGAGGTGCTCACCCGTCTGACCGAGTCCCCGGAGCGGCCTTACGTCGTCGTGCTGGGCGGGTCGAAGGTCTCGGACAAGCTGGCCGTGATCGACAACCTGCTGGACAAGGCCGACACGCTGCTGATCGGCGGCGGCATGCTCTTCACGTTCCTCAAGGCGCAGGGCCACGAGGTGGGCGCCTCCCTGCTCGAGGAGGACCAGCTCGACACCGTCCGCGAGTACCTGCGCCGCTCCGAGGCCGGGGCCGCCCGCATCGTGCTCCCCACGGACATCGTCATGGCCTCCGGCTTCGCGGCCGACGCCGAGCACGAGGTCCTGGCCGTGGACGCCCTCACCTCGGGCGCGCACGGCGCGTCCGCCATGGGCTTGGACATCGGCCCCGAGACGGCCCGGGCGTTCGCGGAGCAGATCCGCGGCGCCCAGACCGTGTTCTGGAACGGCCCCATGGGCGTGTTCGAGTTCCCGGCCTTCGCGGAGGGCACCCGGGCGGTGGCCCGGGCCCTCACCGAGGCCTCCGCGGCCGGCGGCCTGTCGGTGGTCGGCGGCGGCGACTCCGCGGCGGCCGTGCGCACGCTCGGCTTCGCCGACGACGCGTTCGGCCACATCTCCACCGGCGGCGGCGCCTCCCTCGAATACCTCGAGGGCAAGGAGCTCCCGGGCGTCACCGCCCTGGCCGGCGAGGGGCGGGCGTGAGCATGGCGGAGCAGACCACACGCGTGCCGCTGATCGCGGGCAACTGGAAGATGAACCTGGACCACCTCGAGGCCGTCACCCTGGTGCAGCGCCTCACGTGGCTCCTCACGGACGCGGACCATGACCAGGAGGCCGTGGAGGTCGCGGTGTTCCCGCCCTTCACGGGCCTGCGGGCCGTGCAGACGCTCGTCACCGGCGACCGCCTGGACCTCGCCTACGGCGCGCAGGACCTCTCGCCCGAGGACGCCGGCGCCTACACGGGCGACGTCTCCGGCGCGTTCCTGGCCGCGCTGGGGTGCCGCTACGCGATCGTGGGCCACTCCGAGCGTCGCACCCTCCACGGGGAGGACGACGCGCTCGTCGCGCGCAAGGCCGCCGCGGCCCTGCGCCACGGCCTCACCCCGGTGATCTGCGTGGGCGAGGGCCTGGAGGTGCGCCAGGCCGGCCGGCACGTCGAGCACACGCTCGCCCAGCTGGAGGGCTCGATCGCGGGCCTGTCGGCGCAGGACGTGGCCGGCGTCGTCGTCGCCTACGAGCCCGTGTGGGCGATCGGCACGGGCGAGGTCGCCGGCCCCGAGGACGCGCAGCAGATGTGCGCGGCCCTGCGCGCCCGCGTGGCCGCACTGCACGGCGACGACGTCGCCGCCGGACTGCGGATCCTCTACGGCGGCTCCGTGAAGTCCTCCAGCGCGCCGGCGCTGCTGGCGCAGCCAGACGTGGACGGCGCCCTCGTGGGCGGCGCCAGCCTCGACGCGGACGAGTTTGCTAAGATCGTCCGGTTCGACCAGGCCTGATCCGTCCGGCCCGACCGACCGCATTCTCCGTGACGGCCCCGGCGCGCGCCGGGGCCGCACCTCGACCCGAGGAGCCCTCCCGTGGACGTCCTGACCCTGGCCCTGCAGATCCTCGTGGTCGTGCTCAGCGTGGTCATCGTGCTGCTCATCCTGCTGCACAAGGGCCGCGGCGGCGGCGTCTCGGACATGTTCGGCGGCGGCGTGACCAGCTCGATGAGCTCCTCGGGCTCCGCCCAGCGTCTGCTCACCCGCCTGACCGTCGGCTCCGTGGTCGCCTGGGGTGTCGTGATCGCCCTGCTCGGCGTCCTGCCGCGTCTGACCATGGAGTCCTGAGGCCGCCCCGCCGGGCCCCGACGCGAACGCCCCGCACGGAAGATCCGTGCGGGGCGTTCGCGCGTCCCGGACCGGTGGGGCGCCGGGGGCCCCTCAGCGTTCGGAGGCCTGCACGGGGGAGAGGTCCGTGCGCGGCAGGCCCTGGTGGAGCACGGCGCCGAAGACCTCGTCCGGGTCCAGGCGGCGCAGCTCCTCGGCCAGGCAGTCCTGGATCGTCCGGCGTGGCAGGGAGATGCGCTGCACCGGCCGGCCCTGCTGATAGAGCCGGGCCACCTGCGACTGCGAGCGGGAGAGCACCACGTCCCCGTCCGTGCACCGCAGGCGCACCGCACGGATCCCGTGGCCGACCTTCGAGTGCGCGATCGTCACGGGCACCTTCAGGGTCAGGGTGAGCCACGCCGCGAGCAGCATGGTGCTGGGGGAGTCCGGCGCCCCGTCCACCGTCACCGAGCGCAGGGTGGCCACGTCGAGCGTGTCGAAGATCCCGGCCACCTGGATCCGCCACAGCGTCAGGCGCGTCCAGGCCAGGTCGGTGTCCCCCTCATGGTGGCCCGCGCGCAGAGCCCACAGGGCGGGCTCGGCCGCGGACGCCGAGGCCGTGTCCGTGATCCGGCGGTGGGCCAGGCGACCGAGCGCCGTCGCCGAGGGGACCCCGGGTGGCACCCCGGGCCACCACACGACGATGGGCGCATCGGGCAGGAGCAGCCCGGAGACGAGCGACTCGTCGGCGTGGGCGTTCTCCCCGGCGCACCACAGCACCACGACGTCGGAGGCGCCGGCGTCGCCCCCGACCCGGATCTCGGCGTCCAGGCGGGTGGGGGCCGCGGGGTCGCCCAGGGCCAGGACGACGATGCGGCACGGGTGTTCGAGCGAGGCCGCGTTGGCGGCCTGGACGGCGGACTCGATGCCGGCGTCGTCCGTGCTGATCACGAGCGTGAGGACGCGGCCGAGGGCCACGACCCCGCTCTTCTCGCGCAGCTGCGTGATGCGCTTGGCCACCTGGGAGGTGGTGGTGTCGTGCATGCGGATCTTCACGGGCGCCTCCAGCTTCGTCCGTCGCGGGCCATGAGGGCGTCGGCCGAGGGCGGTCCCCACGTGCCCGGGGCGTAGGGCTCGGGCTGGGTGCCCAGGCTCGCCCAGTGCTCCTCGAACGGGTCCACGATCCGCCAGGACAGCTCCACCTCGGCCTGGCGCGGGAACAGCGGCGGCTCCCCGAGGAGCACGTCGAGGATGAGACGCTCGTACGCCTCGGGGGAGTCCTCGGTGAAGGCGTGGCCGTAGCCGAAGTCCATCGTGACGTCGCGGATCTCGGTCTGCGTGCCGGGCACCTTGGACGCGAAGCGGATGGTGACGCCCTCGTCCGGCTGCACCCGGATGACGATGATGTTCTGCCCGAACTCGTCCCCGTCGTGGACGGGGAACAGCAGGTGCGGGGGCTTCTTGAAGACGACGGCGATCTCCGTCACCCGCCGGCCGAGGCGTTTGCCGGCCCGCAGGTAGAACGGCACGCCCTGCCAGCGCCGCGTGCGGATGCCCACCTTGAGCGCGGCGTACGTCTCCGTGACGGACGCCGGGTTGAAGCCCTCCTCGTCGAGGAATCCCGTGACCCGCTCGCCGCCCTGCCAGCCGGAGGTGTACTGGCCGCGGGCGGAGGCCGCCGCGAGTCCCTCGGGCGTGTCCGGGACGGTCACGGCCTCGAGGACCTTCTCCTTCTCCGCGCGCAGATGGTCCGCGTCGAACGAGATCGGCTCCTCCATCGCGGTGAACGCGAGCAGCTGCAGGAGGTGGTTCTGGATGACGTCGCGCGCCGCGCCCACGCCGTCGTAGTAGCTCGCCCGTCCACCGATGCCGATGTCCTCGGCCATCGTGATCTGGACGTGGTCCACGTGCTCCGCGTTCCAGAGCGGCTCGAACATCCGGTTGGCGAACCGGAACGCGAGGATGTTCTGCACCGTCTCCTTGCCGAGGTAGTGGTCGATGCGGAACACCGCGTCCGAGGGGAAAACGCGCTCGATCACAGCATTGAGCTCCTGCGCGCTGGCCAGGTCGTGGCCGAAGGGCTTCTCGATGACCACGCGGCGCCACGGGCCCTCGGCCGGCTGCGACCGGTCGGCCAGGCCCTGGTCGGCCAGGTGGCGGGAGACGGCCTCGAACCAGTCCGGCGGGATGGAGAGGTAGAACGCGGTGTTCCCCCGCGTGCCGCGTGAGGTCTCGAGCTCGGCGAGCACCTCGTCGAGACGGACGTAGGCAGCCTCGTCGTCGAACGCGCCGGAGACGAAGCGCAGACCGCCCTGGAACTGGTCCCACACGGTCTCGTCGAACGTGGTCCGGGAGGAGGCCTCGACGGCGGCGCGCACGTAGTCGGCGAACTCCTCGTCGGACCAGCTGCGGCGACCGAAGCCGACGAGGGAGAACGCCGGCGGCAGCAGGCCGCGTTGGGCCAGGTCGTACATGGCCGGCAGGAGCTTCTTCTTCGCCAGGTCGCCCGTCACGCCGAACAGCACGAGCGCCGACGGGCCCGCGATGCGGGTCAGGCGCCGGTCACGGGGGTCGCGCAGCGGGTTGCGGGGGGCGGTCCGGGACTCACCGGCCACGGACGGCGCTCCTCAGGGCCTCGATGCCCGCGTCGCGGCGGCGCAGGTGCAGGGTGACCACGGGGCGGCCGAGATCGCCCAGCACCCGGGCGTCGCCCGCTGCCTGCGCGGCGATGAGCCTGCCCAGGGAGAACGGGCGGCCGGGCACCTCGAGGTCCAGGCCGGCGTCGCCGGTGATCTGCAGGAACACGCCGACGGCCGGGCCGCCCTTGTGGAACTGTCCGGTGGAGTGCAGGAACCGCGGACCCCAGCCGAACGTGACCGGGCGGCCGACCAGGTCCGCCAGGTCCGCGCGCAGCTCCTCGAGCTCGGCGTCGTCATGACGGGAGAGGTAGGCGTGGACCGCCAGGTAGCCGCCCTCGGGCACCAGTGCCGCCGTGGCGCGCAGCACGCCGGCCAGGTCCGGGGCAGAGGTCACGGACGCCGGGCCGGAGACCTCGACACCCTCCACCTCGCCGTCGGCCGGCCGCTCGGCGGCGGGGCCGTCCAGCAGGGTGCGGGCGGCGGCCTTGGCGGCCTCCACGTCCGGCTGGTCGAAGGGGTTGATCCCGAGCAGGCGGCCGGCCACCGCGGTGGCCACCTCCCACAGCAGCAGCTGGGCGCCGAGCGAGCCGGCGACCTGCACGCCGTGGCCCGGGGCCGCGACGTCGTCCTCGCCGACGAGCTGCACCTGCAGCAGGTCGGGGGCGTCCCACACGGTCTCGGGGTCGCCGGGGGCGACGACGACGGGCAGCAGCCCGGTGCCGTCCTTGCCCGTGGACTCGGCGATCAGCTGCTCGATCCAGGCCGGCAGTCCGGCGATGCCGGACCCGTGGTCGGCGAAGACGAGCTTGTCGCGCAGCGGGCGGGTGCCGCCCAGGGCCGCGCCGAGCTGCAGGCCCGGGTTGTCCTCGTCGTCGGCGATCAGCAGGTCGAGCACGGCCTCCGCGTCGTCCAGCAGGGCCGCGACGTCCACGCCGGCCAGGCCGGTGGGGACCAGGCCGAACGCGGTGAGGGCCGAGAAACGCCCGCCCACGGTCGGGTCCGCGGTGAAGACGGCGCGCCAGCCGGCGGACTCGCACGCGGCGTGCAGCGGTGAGCCCGGGTCCGTGACGGCGACCAGGCGGGTGCGGGGGTCGATCCCGGCGTCGCGGAACGCGGCCTCGACGACGCGGCGCTGCGAGTCGGTCTCCACGGTGGAGCCGGACTTGGAGGAGACCACCAGCACGGTTCGCTCGAGGTCGCGCTCGAGGGCGCGGGAGACCTGGAGCGGGTCCGTGGAGTCCAGGACCTCGAGCTCGACGCCGGCCGTCGCCGCGATCACCTCGGGGGCCAGGGACGAGCCGCCCATGCCCGCCAGGACCACGCGGTCCACGCCCTCGGCGCGCAGCTCCCGGGTCAGCTGGGCGATGTGCGGGACGAGGGCGCGGGAGTCCTCGAACAGGTCGATCCAGCCGAGCCGCTTGGCGGCCTCGTCGCGGGCCGGCGCCCCCCACAGGTCGGCGTCCTGCGCCCCGAGGCGGGAGGCGACGCGGTCCTGGAGGAGGGCGGGCAGATGGCGGTCGATCGCCTCGAGGGCGGCTCCGGTGGCGGTGAGGCCGAGGGTGCTCATGGGGGGTCCTTCCGTGCGCGTGGCGAGCGGGCGGCGGGGTCGGGGGGCGGGTGCGGTCAGCGATGGGCGTCGAGCCCGGAGCGGACCGAGCCGAGCAGCTCGTCCCACGCGGCCTCGAACTTCTCCAGGCCCTCAGTCTCCAGCACGTCCACGACGTCCTGGTAGGACACGCCTGCCGCGCCGACCGCGTCGAGCAGGGCATCGGCCTCGGCGTAGGCGCCCGTGACGGTGTCCGCCGCAATCACCCCGTGGTCGGCGACCGCCTCGAGGGTCTTCTCCGGCAGGGTGGTCACGGTGTGCGGTGCCACGAGTTCGGTGACGTACAGCGTGTCCGGCAGGGCGGGGTCCTTGACGCCGGTGGAGGCCCACAGGGGCCGCTGCACGGGGGCGCCGGCCGCCTCGAGCAGGCGCCAGCGCTCCGAGTCCAGGGCCTGCTCGAAGGCTCGGTAGGCCAGGCGCGCGTTGGCGACGGCGGCCCGGCCGGTCAGCGCCTCGGCCTCGGGGGTGCCGATCGCGCGCAGCCGCGCGTCGACCTCCGTGTCCACACGGGAGACGAAGAAGGAGGCCACCGAGTGGAGGCGGCGGACGTCGTGCCCGTTCGCCCGGGCCTTCTCCAGGCCGGTGAGCCAGGCGTTGAGCACCCGGCGGTAGCGGGGCAGGGAGAAGATCAGGGTCACGTTCACGCTGATGCCCGCGCCGAGCACGTCCGCGATGGCGGACAGGCCCTCCACGGTCGCGGGGATCTTCACCATGAGGTTGGGACGGTCGACGGCCGCCGCCAGCTCGCGAGCCTGCGCCACGGTGCCGGCGGCGTCGCGGGCCAGGCGCGGATCGACCTCAAGGGAGACGAAGCCGTCCGCCCCGCCGGTGCGCTCGTGGACGGGCGCGAGCACGTCGGCGGCGCGGCGCACGTCCTCGGTCGTCAGGGCGACGACGGCCTCGTCCACCGAGGCGCCGGCCGCGGCGAGGTCGCGCAGCTGTCCCTGGTAGGCGCCCGCGTCCGCGAGGGCGACCGCGAAGATGGACGGGTTCGTGGTGACGCCGGTGACCGAGCGGGTGGCGATCAGCTCTTCGAGCGTGCCCTCGTCCAGCCGCGTGCGGGAGAGGTCGTCGAGCCAGATCGACACACCGGCCTGGGCCAGCGCGGCGGTGTTCGGGTTCTGCGGGGTGCTCATGGTCTGCGGGTGCCTTCCCTTCGGGGTGGACGTGCTCGGGGCGCCGTGGGCGCCGGGCCTCAGAGGAGGCCGCGGGTCACCTCGGCGACGTGCTCGCCAGTGAATCCGTACTTCTCCATCAGGCGGGCGCCGTCGGCCGACTCGCCGTAGTGCTCGAGGCTCACGCGGGCGCCCGGGGAGGAGGCCGTCACCGTGTGCTCGAACCACGGCATCGCGATGCCGGCCTCGACGGAGACGCGGACCGGGGCGTCGGGGCCGTCGGGCAGGACCTCGGCCCGGTAGGCCTCGTCCTGCTCGGCGAACCACTCGAGGCAGGGGGCGGAGACGACGCGGGTCGGGACGCCGTCGGCCTGCAGCAGCGCGCGGGCCCGCACGGCCACGGAGACCTCGGAGCCGGTCGCGATCAGCAGCGCGCGGGCCGGCGTCGGCGCGCCGTCGGCATCCGTGGCGTCGATGAGGACGTAGGCGCCGCGGGCCACGCCCGAGGCGGGGGCGAAGCCGTCCGTGTCCCGGGGGAGCACGGGCAGGCTCTGCCGGGACAGGACGAGCCCGGCCGGGCGGTCCCGGTGCTCGAGCACCGTCCGCCACGCCCACGCGGTCTCGTTGGCGTCGGCCGGGCGGACGACGTCGAGCCCGGGGATGGCCCGCAGGGCGGCCAGGTGCTCCACCGGCTGGTGCGTGGGGCCGTCCTCGCCGAGGCCGATGGAGTCGTGCGTCCACACGTACGTGCTCGGGGTGCCCATGAGGGCGGCCAGGCGGACGGCGGGGCGCATGTAGTCGGAGAACGTCAGGAACGTGCCCACGTACGCGCGGGTCAGGCCGCCGATCGTGATGCCGTTGACGATCGCCCCGGCCGCGAACTCGCGGACGCCGAAGTGCAGGGTGCGGCCGTACTCGTGGCCCTGCCACGTGGCGGTGGAGCGGCGGGCCGGGATGAAGGAGGGCTCGCCCTTCATGGTGGTGTTGTTCGACCCGGCGAGGTCGGCCGAGCCGCCCCAGAGCTCGGGCATGACCGGCGCGAGGGCCGTGAGCACCTCTCCGGAGGCCGCGCGCGTGGCCAGGCCCTTCTCGTCCGCGTCCCAGGACGGGAACGCGTCCGCGAAGCCAGCGGGCAGCTCTCGTCCGGCCAGTCGGTCGTACAGCCGCGCGTTCTCCGGGTTCGCCTCGCGCCAGGCCTGGAACGCCACCTCCCAGCCGCGGCGGTACTCTGCCGAGCGCTCGGCGATGGACCGGGCGCGGGCCAGGAGCTCGGGGTCGACGTCGAAGGTCTTGGTCGGGTCCAGCCCGAGGCTCTCCTTGAGGCCGGCGACCTCGTCCGTGCCGAGCTTGGAGCCGTGGATGCCGCCGGTGTTCTGCTTCGTGGGGGAGGGCCAGCCGATCACGGTGCGCAGCTTGATCAGCGAGGGCCGGCCGGTCTCGGCCTTGGCCGCGACGAGGGCGTCGTACAGGGCCTCCACGTCCTCCGTGTACTCGGTCACGGCGTGGCCCTGGGCGCCGTTGGTCCAGTCGACCTCCTGCACGTGCCAGCCGTAGGCCTCGTAGCGGCGGACCACGTCCTCGGTGAACGCGATGTCCGTGTCGTCCTCGATCGAGATGCGGTTCGCGTCGTAGACGACGACCAGGTTCCCGAGCTCCTGGTGCCCGGCCAGCGAGGAGGCCTCGGCGGCGACGCCCTCCTGGATGTCCCCGTCGGAGGCGAGCACGAACACGTGGTGGTCGAACGGGGAGGTGCCGGGGGCGGCGTCGGGGTCCATCAGCCCGCGCACGCGGCGCTGCTCGTACGCGAAGCCGACGCCCATCGCCAGGCCCTGGCCCAGCGGACCCGTGGTCACCTCGACGCCGTGGGTGTGGCCGTACTCCGGGTGGCCCGGGGTCCTGGATCCCTCGGTGCGCAGCCCCTGGATGTCCTCGATCTCGAGCCCGGCGCCCGCGGCGAACAACTGCAGGTACTGGATGAGCGAGGCGTGGCCCGCGGAGAGGATGAAGCGATCCCGGCCCTCCCAGCGGTCGTCCGTGGGGTCCAGGTGCATGACGTTCTGGTACAGCTGCCACGCCACGGGGGCCAGCGAGATCGCGGTGCCGGGGTGGCCGTGCCCGGCCTTCTCCACGGCGTCCGCCGAGAGCGCCTTGAGCGTGTCCACCATCCGGCGGTCCTGCTCCGAGTAGACGAACCCGCGGGCCGGGGCCACCCGGTCCAGGGTCGGGGGGGTGGACGGCTGCGCGGCGTCGGTCACGGGTTCTCTCCTGGCGGATCGGGAGCGTCGGGGTGCGGCCCCGGCCGACGCCGGGGCGTCGCGGCGCGGGGCCGTCGTCCCAGCCTAGCCGCGCGACGGCGGGGCGGGCCCGACCGGGCGCCTCATGACATGCTTCGCCCCCGGGCGAACAGCCGTTGACACGAGTAGACTGGGTCAAGGCCTGACCGCAGGCGGACCGCCCGAGTGGCCGATCCGAACCCCGGGACGGGCACGCCCACCGTCCCCTCACCGTGAGAAGCAGATGTCATCCTCCCTGGAGTCGCCGTCCGCCGCCCGCGTCGCCGCCGCCGAGCCCGGCGTCGTCGACCGGTCCCCGCTGCCCCTGCGCCGCAAGGTCCGGGCGTACGTCGAGCTGACGAAGCCCCGGGTGATCGAGCTGCTGCTGGTGACCACGCTGCCGACCATGATCTTCGCGCAGCGCGGCTTCCCGGACGTGCTCACCATGATCGCCACGCTCGTCGGCGGTGCGCTCGCCGCCGGCGCCTCCGGCACCTTCAACTGCTACATCGACCGCGACATCGACCGGGTCATGAAGCGCACCGAGAACCGGCCGCTCGTCACCGGCGAGGTCACCCCGCGCGAGGCCCTCGTGTTCGCGTGGGTGCAGACGGTCGTGTCCATCCTGATCCTCGGGTTCGGCGCCAACTGGCTGGCGGCCGGCCTGGGTGTGGCCGCCATCTTCTTCTACGTGGTCGTGTACTCGCTCGTGCTCAAGCGCCGCACGGAGCAGAACATCGTGTGGGGCGGCATCGCCGGCTGCTTCCCCGTGCTGATCGGCTGGGCGGCCGTGCGCGGGACCGTCGAGTGGCCGGCCATCGTGCTGTTCCTCGTGGTCTTCCTGTGGACGCCCCCGCACTACTGGCCGCTGTCCATGAAGTACAAGCGCGACTACCAGCAGGCCGACGTGCCGATGCTCGGCGCCATCGCCTCCGCGCGCCACGTCTCCAACCAGGTCGTGCTCTACGCGTGGGCCACCGTGGCGTGCTCCCTCCTGCTCGTGCCGATGGGCTGGGCCGGCATCGTCTACACCGCGGTCGCGCTCGTCGTCGGAGCCTGGTTCATCTGGGAGTCCCATGTGCTGCAGGTGCAGGCCCAGCGCGAGGACTTCGAGGACCGCAAGGCCATGAAGGTCTTCCACCTCTCCATCACCTATCTGACGCTGCTGTTCATCGCCCTGGCCGTGGACCCGTTCGTGGGCGCGCCGCTGATGCACTTCGGCGCCTGAGCGCCGGTCCGCCCCCAGCGCTCCCCGGGACGCCGACGACGACGGCCCCGCACCAGCCGGTGCGGGGCCGTTCGCGTGCGCGGGGCGTCAGCCCGCGGCGACGGTGCGCGTGGGGGCGGCGGCCTCGACCGGGACACCCGGCCCGGCCGTGACGTAGCGGGCGACCTGGCGGTCCCAGGTCTCCGTCGCGGCGGCCACGAGCAGGGCAGAGCCCAGCATGTGCAGCAGGACCACGCCGATCGGCAGGCCCGTGAAGTGCTGGGTGTAGCCCACGGCGGCCTGGAACACGAGGGCGAGCAGGAGCCGCAGCACGGCGGCGCGCTGCAGGCGGGAGGCGCCGGCCGCGCGGCGCACCGTGAAGAACAGGACGAGGGTGGCCGCCAGGAGCAGGTACACCGGGACCACGTGGGCACGCGTGACCAACAGCGGGTCGAACTCGTGGCGCGGCGAGCCGGGGTCGCCGGAGTGCGGGCCCGTGCCGGTCACCACGGTGCCCAGGTACACGGCGGCCCACGTCAGCGCGAACGCCGCCCAGGCGGCGGCACGGGACCGGCCGGTGGTGGCGCCGTCCACGAGGGGCACCCCCGCCCGGCCGGCACGGCGCTCGGCGGCGATGCGCACCACGAGCAGGGTCGCCACGGCCACCATGATCGAGGACACGATGAAGTGGCCGGCCACCCACCACGGGTTCAGATTCGTCAGGACCACGACGCCGCCCACGAGGGCCTGCGCGGGAATGCCGGCCAGCAGGCCCACGGAGAGCCAGAAGGGGCTCCGGTGGGTGCCGCGCAGGTTCCACAGGGACAGGAACATGGCGGCGGCGATGACCACCAGGACGAACGTCAGCGTCCGGTTGCCGAATTCGATGTAGCCGTGGATGCCCATCTCCGGGGTGTTGGTGAGGGACTCGGGCGAGCACTTGGGCCACGTGGGGCAGCCCAGGCCGGAGCCGGTGAGGCGCACGGCGCCGCCGGTGACGATGATGCCGATCTCGGACGCCAGGGACGCCACGGCGAGGGCCATGGTGGCCTTCGAGAGGCGCTGCGGCAGACGGGCGGCGAGTCCGGCCGGGGCGGTCCGGGCCGCGGGGGTGGTGGTGGACACGGTGTCCTTCCGATCGTTCGATGCAGGGGGACGGGGAACGGTTCAGGGCCGCCAGCGGAACCAGCGGAGCGCGGCCGCGACGGCCACGGCGCCCCACAGGGTGAGCACGAGCAGGGGGACGGGCGACCAGGACCCGTCCAGGAGGGCGGCCCGCAGGGCCGTGCCCAGCGCGCCGGAGGGGAGCAGGTCCACGCCGGGGACCCGGGCGGGGAACACCGTGCCGCCGACGGCGCCGAACAGCACCCACAGCAGGTTGGCGACGGCGAGGGTCGCCTCCGGCCGGGCCGTGCCGGCGAGCAGCAGCCCGAGGGCCGTGAAGGCGGCGGCCCCCAGTGCGAGGGCGACCAGGGCCGGCAGGATCCCCTCGGGGTCCGGACGCCACCCGAGCGCCAGGCCGACGCCCCCGATCACGCTCACCTGCACCAGCAGGAGGGCCACCACCGCCAGGGCCTTGCCGGCGACGAGGCCGAGCGTGCCCAGCGGGGTGGTGGCCAGGGCGGCGAGCACGTCGTAGCGACGCTCGAAGCCCGTGGCGATCGCGGTGGCCGTGAACGCGGAGCTGATCACGGCCAAGGCGAGCACGCCGGGCACGGCCACGTCCAGGCCCGATCGGCCCGGGGCGTCGAGCAGGCCGGTGACGTGCACGCCCACGAGCGCGAGCAGGGGCAGCACCACGGTCACGAGCAGCTGCTCGCCGTTGCGCAGCGCGGTGCCGGTCTCGTAGCCGGCCTGACGCAGGACGCGGGCGGCCAGCGGGGCGGCGCCCGCGTGGGCTCCGGTGCGGGCCGGGGCGCGGTGGTCGACGACGGGCGTGCTCATGCGGCGGTCTCCCGGAGGATCTGCTCGAGGCGCAGTCCGGCGCGCTCGAATCGGGTGGGCATCAGGGCGTGCTCCCGCCAGCTCGCCGCGAGGACGGCCAGGTCGTCCGGGCCGCGGACGCCGGCCACGCGCAGGCGGGCGGACTCGCCGAGGCCGGCCGCGCGCAGCGGCGCGGGCAGGGTGTCCGCCCAGGCGCGGACGGCGTCGGGGGAGGCGTCGCCGAAGTCCACGTCGACGACGTCGCCCTCGGCCACGCGCGTGAGCTCGGACAGCGGGCCGGAGCGCACCACGCGGCCGGCGCGCAGGATGGCGACGTCGTCCGCGAGCCGCTCGGCGTCGTCGAGCAGGTGCGTGGTCAGCAGCACGGCGGCGCCGCGGTCGGTCTGTTCCCGCACGACGTCGTGCACGACGGGCCGGGTCTCCGGGTCGAGGCCCGCGGTGGGCTCGTCGAGGAACAGCATGTCCGGCCGGCCGACGAGGGCGGCCGCGAGCGCGACGCGTTGGCGCTGGCCACCGGAGAGGCGGCGCAGGGGGCGGCCGGCGACGTCGGCGATCAGCAGGCGCTCCAGCAGCGGCTCGACGGGCAGCGGGTCGCGGTACAGGGACGCCACATGGCCGATGAAGCGGCGGGCGGGGATCGCGGGCGGCAGGCCGCCCTCCTGCCACATCACGCCGATGCGGGCGCGCAGGTCGGCGGAGGCCCGCCACGGGTCTGCGCCGAACACGCGCACGGTGCCGGCGTCGGGCCGGTCCATGCCGTGGCAGAGGCCGAGGGTGGTGGACTTGCCGGCCCCGTTGGGGCCGAGCAGCACCGTGACGGCGCCGGCACGGGCGGTGAGGTCGACGCCCCGCAGGACGGGGGTGCGGGACCGGCCGCGGCCGAGGCTCCGGTGGACGTCGCTCAGGCGCAGGACGGGCTCGTCGCGCGGCACGGGATCCGGGGTCAGGGGAGGTCGGGGCACTGTGCCAGTCTAGTCCTCGGGCCCTGCGACCCCGGCTCGTGGGGCCGGGGGCGCCCGGTCTGACGCGCGTTCCGCCGCGGGCGTCATCAAGCCAGGCGAGCCTCACTTGAACCGTTCCAGATCAATAGGTCATGATGGCGTGGTGTATTCGGATCAGTCTGCGTCGCCCCCCGCTCCGGCCCCGGCCGAGGGCACGCGCGAGCGTGTGCTGCAGCTGGTCCTGACGCGTGGACCCGTGAGCGCGGCCGAGATCGGTCGCGAGCTGGAGCTGACCGCCGCTGCCGTGCGCCGCCACCTGGACGCGCTCGAGGAGGACTCGCTCGTCGAGGTCAAGCGGGTCACCGCGGCCCGCGGCGCGGGACGGCCCTCCCGCCGCTACGTGGTCACCTCGCACGCGCAGGAGCACCTGCCCAAGGACCACCTCGCCGTCGCCCTGGACACCCTGGCCCGCCTCGAGGAGCTCGGCGGGGAGGAGGAGGTGCGCCGCGCCGCGCGCCACGCCTTCCGTGAGATCGAGGAGCGCTTCACGGCCGCCGTCGGCGGCCGGGAGACCGCGCTGCAGGACCGCACCCGGATCCTCGCCCGGGTCCTCGACGAGGCCGGCTACGCCGGCACGCTGCGCCACTTCGGCGCGGGCCTGGCGCCCACCCTCCGCGCGGACCAGGTCTGCCAGGGGCACTGCCCGTTCCAGGGAATTCCCGCCCGCCATCCGGAGTTCTGTGAAGAGGAGACCGCGCTGTTCGCCCGCCTGCTCGAGGTGGACGTGCGCCGGCTCTCGACCCTCGCCGCCGGCGCCCACGTGTGCACCACACATGTGCCGCTGGGCCGCGACTGAGCCGTGCGGGCCTCGCCCCGGCTCCCGCCGACCACCCGACCGACCCCGACCGCAGTGACTAGTGAGAGAGGCTGAGATGACCGACCAGATCGTCCAGCGGGACTCCGCGGAGACCGCCGACCCCGGCGTGATCCAGGAGATCCTCGACAAGAACCCCGAGCTCAACGCCATCGGCGCCTACCAGTACGGCTGGGCCGACTCCGACGCGGCCGGCGAGAAGGCCGTCCGTGGTCTGAACGAGGACGTCGTGCGCGACATCTCCGGCAAGAAGGACGAGCCGGAGTGGATGCGCGACCTGCGCCTCAAGGCCCTCAAGTACTTCGAGCGCAAGCCGATGCCGGCGTGGGGCGCGGACCTGTCGGGCATCGACTTCGACAACATCAAGTACTTCGTGCGCTCCACCGAGGGCCAGGCCAAGACCTGGGAGGACCTGCCCGAGGACATCCGCAACACCTACGAGCGCCTGGGCATCCCCGAGGCCGAGCGCGAGCGTCTCGTGGCCGGCGTCGCCGCCCAGTACGAGTCCGAGGTCGTCTACCACCAGATCCGCGAGGACCTGGAGGAGCAGGGCGTCGTGTTCCTCGACACCGACACCGCGCTCAAGGAGCACCCGGAGATCTTCGAGGAGTACTTCGGCACCGTGATCCCGGTCGGCGACAACAAGTTCGCCTCCCTGAACACGGCCGTGTGGTCCGGCGGCTCCTTCGTGTACGTGCCCAAGGGCGTGCACGTGGAGATCCCGCTGCAGGCCTACTTCCGCATCAACACGGAGAACATGGGCCAGTTCGAGCGGACGCTGATCATCGCGGACGAGGACTCGTACGTGCACTACATCGAGGGCTGCACCGCCCCGATCTACCAGTCCGACTCGCTGCACTCGGCCGTCGTGGAGATCGTGGTGAAGAAGAACGCCCGCGTGCGCTACACCACCATCCAGAACTGGTCCACGAACGTGTACAACCTCGTGACCAAGCGCGCCGTGGTCGAGGCCGGCGGCACCATGGAGTGGATCGACGGCAACATCGGCTCCAAGGTGACCATGAAGTACCCGGCCGTGTACCTGACCGGCGAGCACGCCACCGGCGAGACCCTCTCCGTCGCGTTCGCGGGCAAGGACCAGCACCAGGACACCGGCTCCAAGATGGTGCACATGGCCCCGCACACGAACTCCTCGATCGTGTCCAAGTCCGTGGCCCGCAGCGGCGGCCGCGCCGCCTATCGCGGCCTGGTGCAGATCGCCGAGGGCGCGAACGGCTCCGCGAACTCGGTGGTGTGCGACGCCCTGCTCGTGGACACGGTCTCCCGCTCCGACACGTACCCGTACATCGACATCCGGGAGGACGACGTGACCCTCGGCCACGAGGCGACCGTCTCGAAGGTGTCCGAGGAGCAGCTCTTCTACCTCATGAGCCGCGGGATGTCCGAGGACGAGGCCATGGCCATGATCGTGCGCGGCTTCATCGAGCCGATCGCCCGCGAGCTGCCCATGGAGTACGCGCTCGAGCTCAACAAGCTGATCGAACTGCAGATGGAAGGATCGGTGGGCTGACATGACCGACACCGTGGAGAACACCCAGCGGACCATGATCCCGGGCATGGGCGAGGAGGGCGAGAAGCTCACCGTCGCACAGAACCCGGCTGCCCGGGCCGGGGGCCGGGAGCGCAACGCCGCGGGCTCGCGCGCCGATCGCCTCAGCTCCTTCGAGCTGTCCGACTTCCCCGTGCTCACGGGGCGCGAGGAGGACTGGCGCTTCACCCCGCTCAAGCGCCTGGGCGGGCTGCACCTGCCCGAGGGCGACGACGCGCGCCTGACCGGTGCCGCCCCCGCCGTGACCGTGGCCGAGCAGGCCGGCGTCACGGTGGAGACCGTGGCCCGCGACGACGCCCGCGTCGGCTCCGTCCTGACCCCGGACGACCGCGTGTCCGCCGCGGCCTGGAACTCGGTCTCCGAGGCCACCGTCGTGACGATCTCCGGCGAGGTCGCCGAGCCGGTGCGCATCGACGTCGTCGGCTCCTCCTCCGACCCGGCCGCGATGCACCTGACCGTGCTCGTGGAGGAGAACGCGCAGGCCGACGTCGTGATCGCCCACCGCGGCACCGCCGTGCTGGCCCAGAACGTCGAGTTCGACGTGCGCCGCGACGCCCGCCTGAACGTGGTCGCGCTGCAGGCCTGGGAGGGCGATGCCGTGCACGTCTCGGCCCAGCAGGCCTCGGTCGCCACGAACGCGCACTTCAAGCACGTGGCCGTGTCCTACGGCGGCGGCGTGGTGCGGCTGACCCCGACCGCGCGGTTCGCCGCCGAGCGCGGCGAGGCCGAGATGTACGGCCTGTACTTCGCCGACGCCGGTCAGCACCTCGAGAACCGCCTGTTCGTGGACCACAACCAGCCGGACTGCGTCTCGAACGTGCTCTACAAGGGCGCCCTGCAGGGCACGGACGCGCGCACCGTGTGGGTGGGCGACGTGCTGATCCGCAAGGAGGCCGAGGGCACGGACACGTACGAGAAGAACCAGAACCTGCTGCTCTCCGACGGGGCGCGCGCGGACTCGGTGCCGAACCTGGAGATCGAGACCGGCGTGATCGAGGGTGCGGGCCACGCGTCCGCGACCGGCCGCTTCGACGAGACCCAGCTGTTCTACCTGATGGCCCGCGGCATCTCCGAGACCGAGGCCCGCCGCCTGATCGTGCGCGGCTTCCTCAACGAGATCATCCAGAAGATCGGCATCGGCGACGTCGAGGACGAGCTGACCGCCGTCATGGAGGACGAGCTCCGCATCGCGCAGCTCTGACCGACGCCCCGCAGACCCCACCGCCTTCCACCCGAGGAGAACCACCATGGCAACCCTGCAGATCACCGACCTGCACGTGCAGATCGCGACCGAGAACGGCCCCAAGGAGATCCTGAAGGGCCTCTCCCTGACCATCGAGACGGGCGAGACCCACGCGATCATGGGCCCGAACGGCTCCGGCAAGTCCACCCTGGCCTCGACCATCGCCGGCCACCCGCGCTACGAGGTCACCTCCGGCTCCATCACCCTCGACGGCGAGGATGTGCTGGAGATGAGCGTCGACGAGCGCGCGCAGGCCGGCCTCTTCCTGGCCATGCAGTACCCCGTGGAGATCCCGGGCGTCACCATGACCAACTTCCTGCGCACCGCCAAGACCGCGCTCGACGGCCAGGCCCCCTCGCTGCGCACCTGGACCAAGGACGTCAAGGGCGCCTTCGAGGCCCTGCAGATCGACCCGGCGTTCATGAACCGCAACGTCAACGAGGGCTTCTCCGGCGGCGAGAAGAAGCGCGCCGAGATCCTCCAGCTCGAGCTGTTCAAGCCCACGTTCGCGATCCTCGACGAGACCGACTCCGGCCTCGACGTCGACGCGCTGCGCATCGTCTCCGAGGGCGTCAACCGCGCCCAGGCGCAGAACGAGATGGGCACCCTGCTGATCACCCACTACACGCGGATCCTCAACTACATCAAGCCGGATCACGTGCACGTGCTGGTGGACGGCCGCGTCGCCGAGTCCGGCGGCCCGGAGCTCGCCGAGCAGCTCGAGGCCGAGGGCTACGCCCGCTTCGAGAAGGCCGCGGCGGGGGCCTGAGATGACGGAGACCACGAACCAGGCGCCCACGGAGGACATCCGTGAGGCCCTCAAGGACGTGATCGATCCGGAGCTGGGCGTCAACGTCGTGGACCTGGGCCTGCTCTACGGGCTGCACTACGCCGACGACGGCGCGCTGCTCGTGGACATGACCCTGACCACCGCGGCCTGCCCGCTCACGGACGAGATCGAGGACCAGGTCTCCCGCGCGATCGGCACCATGGTGGACGAGTGGCGGCTGAACTGGGTCTGGATGCCCCCGTGGGGCCCCGAGCGGATCACCGAGGACGGTCGCGACCAGATGCGCGCCCTCGGCTTCAACATCTGATCCGGCCCGGACCACGACGGCGGCCCGTCACCTTCTGCGTGAAGGTGACGGGCCGCCGTCGTGGTGGGGGAGTGCGGACGGGCCCGCAGGCGCCCCGGGGCTCCCGGCTCAGATGTCCAGGGAGGAGGCCCGGAACGTGTCGCACTGACGGATGTCCGGCTCCTGCTGGGAGCTCTGGTAGCCGCGCATGAACCAGGCCATGCGCTGCTCGGAGGTGCCGTGCGTGAACGCCTCGGGGTTCACCCGGCCGGTGTGGGTGGACTGGATGCGGTCATCGCCCACGGCGGAGACCGCGTCGATGGCCTGGCGCAGCTGGTCCTGCGAGATCGGCTTCAGGAACGGCGCGCCGGACTCGGGGTCCACGGTGGAAGCGGCGTGCCCGGCCCACATGCCGGCGAAGCAGTCGGCCTGCAGCTCCGCGCGCACGGCGCCGGAGGTGGGGCCGGTGGTCCCGTCCTTGGAGTGCTGCAGGTAGCCGGTGACCTGCTGGACGTGGTGGCCGTACTCGTGCGCCACGATGTACTCCTCCGCCAGCGGCCCGCCCTCGGCGCCGAAGTCGGTCTGCAGCGTCTCGAAGAACGCGGTGTCGAAGTACATGGACTCGTCCGCCGGGCAGTAGAACGGGCCCGTGGCCGAGGAGGCGCTGCCGCAGCCGGTGCTCACGCCGCCCCGGAACAGGGTGAGCTGCGGCTGGCGCCACTGGATGTCCGAGAACTGGGCGAGGTACTCGCCCCAGAACTCGTCCGCGGCCTCGGTGGTCGCGATGACGCGGCAGTCCGTGTTCTGGTTGGCGTCCGCACCGCTGGCGCACGCCTCGTCCGAGATGGGCTGGCCCTGGCCGCCCGAGCCCGTCTGCTGCTGGTACTGGCTCTGTCCGGCGGATCCGCCGCCCGTGTCGATGCCGAGCTGCTCGGCCAGCCCGGGCGCGAAGATCGCGAGCAGCAACGCGAGCAGGCCGCCGCCACCGCCGATGGCGATGCCCCGGCCCCCCAGCCCGCCGCCACCGCCCGATCGGGCCCGGCCGGCGTCGATCTGCACGTTCTCGTTGAAGCTCATGGGGCCAGAGTGTAGACGGACTAGACTGGCCCGGCACCGCACTGGCCCCCGCCCGTCGAGATCGGCCGGGCCCCGCCGATGCACCCCTGTTCTTCCCTCGACCCCTGGAGTCTGACACCCCCATGCTGACCGTCACCGATGTCGAACTGCGCGTGGGCGCCCGTCTCCTCATGGACGAGGTGAACTTCCGCGTGGACAAGGGGGACAAGGTCGGCCTCGTGGGGCGCAACGGCGCCGGCAAGACGACGCTGACCAAGGTCCTGGCCGGCGGCGGGCAGCCCACGGCGGGCACCGTGACCCGGACCGGGCGCATCGGCTACCTGCCCCAGGACCCCAAGGTCGAGGACATGGACCAGTCCGGCCGCGACCGCATCCTCTCCGCCCGCGACCTGGACCAGACCATCCGCCGCATGCGCGAGGCCGAGGCCGGCATGGCCGCCGTCGACGACGCCGAGCGGGAGCGGGCGATGAACCGCTACTCCCGCCTGGAGGCGGAGTTCGAGGCCCGCGGCGGCTACGCGGCCGAGTCCGAGGCCGCCCGGATCACGTCCAACCTCGGCCTGCCGGACCGCGTCCTGGACCAGCCGCTGCACACCCTCTCCGGCGGCCAGCGCCGCCGCGTGGAGCTCGCCCGCATCCTCTTCTCCGACGCGGACATCCTGCTGCTGGACGAGCCCACCAACCACCTCGACCACGACTCGATCGTGTGGCTGCGCGACTACCTGAAGACCTACTCCGGCGGCCTCCTGATGATCTCGCACGACGTCGAGCTCATGGAGATGACCGTGAACAAGGTCCTCTACCTGGACGCGAACCGGCAGACCATGGACGTCTACAACATGACGTGGAAGAACTACCTCGCCCAGCGCCAGCAGGACGAGGCGCGCCGCCGCCGGGAGTTCGCCAACGCGGAGAAGAAGGCCTCAGCCCTCATGGCCCAGGCCGAGAAGATGCGCGCCAAGGCGACCAAGGCCACCGCCGCGCAGAACATGATCAAGCGCGCCGAGCGGCTCATGCGCGGCGTCGAGGGCGAGCGCGCGGTCGACCGCGTGGCCGCGATCCGCTTCCCCACCCCGCAGGCCTCCGGCAAGACGCCGCTGCGCGCCGAGAACCTCTCCAAGTCCTACGGCTCGCTCGAGATCTTCACGGGAGTGGACCTGGCGATCGACCGCGGCTCGCGCGTGGTGATCCTGGGCTACAACGGCGCCGGCAAGACGACGCTGCTGCGCATGCTCGCCCGGGAGGAGACCCCGGACACCGGCGAGGTCCAGGCGGGCCACGGGCTCAAGCTGGGCTACTTCGCCCAGGAGCACGACACCCTGGACCAGGACGCGTCCGTCCTGGACAACATGCGCCACGCCGCCCCGCAGCTCGGCGACACCCAGGCGCGCACGCTGCTCGGCTCGTTCCTCTTCCAGGGCGACGACGTCGACAAGCCCGCCCGCGTCCTCTCCGGCGGCGAGAAGACCCGCCTGGCGCTGGCCACGCTCGTGGCCTCGAGCGCGAACGTGCTGCTGCTGGACGAGCCCACGAACAACCTCGACCCCGCCAGCCGTGAGGAGATCCTCCACGCACTGCGCCAGTACGAGGGCGCCGTGGTGCTCGTGACCCACGACGAGGGCGCCGTCGAGGCGCTCGACCCCGAGCGCGTGGTGGTGCTGCCGGACGGGGTCGAGGACCTCTGGAACGACGACTACAGGGACCTCATCACCCTCGCCTGAGTCCGCGGGCCGCCGAGGCGGAGGGCCGGCTCAGTCGAAGAGCGCGTCCTCGGCCTCCTCGTCCGTGAGCCGCCCGTCGCGCCGCCGCCGGGCCGGCTTGGCGCGGGGGACCCGGTGCGCGGAGAGCAGCCCGTCGTCCGCGGCGTCGTCGAGGGCGTCGGCCCGGTCGTTGCGCGCGCGCATCCACGCGGAGTACCCCCACACCCCGAAGCCCATGGCCGCGAACAGGTACCACTGGATCGCGTAGGACAGGTGCGGGCCCTCGTCCAGGGTGGGCTCGACGAGCTTCTGCGGCATCGACTCCACCGCCGGGTCCTCCGTGACCATGATCCCGTAGGCCGTCCCGGCCACGGGCCCGCCCACGGTGTCGGCGATCTCGGTGAGGTCGATCGAGGGCACCTGGCCGTCCGGGGCGTCGCGGTCCAGGGCCGGCTCCCCGGGCTTGACCCGCACCACGACCTCGGCGTGGCCGGCGGGCGGGGCCGGCACGGCGTCCGGCTGACCCGGGGTGTTGCCCACCGGGAGCCAGCCGCGGTCCACCACGACGACGGGGCCCTCGTCCGTCCGGAACGGCACGAGCACCTCGTAGCCGGGCTGGCCGGCGCGGGGACGGTTGCGGACGATGAGCGTCTCGTCGACGAGGTACTCGCCGGTCAGTGTCACAGGCGTCCACTCGTCCTCGGTCTGGAACGCGGTGAACAGCCGGGAGGCCTCGGCGAACGGGACCGGGTCGTCGTCGTAGTTCTCCAGGACGCGGTTGACGCGGTGCTGGACCTCCACGCGGCGGTCCCACTGCCACTGGGCGAGCGCGTGGCACAGGAACGCGAAGAGGATGCACACCACGAAGCCGAGGATCCACGGGCCGGTGGCGAGGAAGCCGAAGCGCAGGGGAGGCAGGCGTTCGGCGTCGCGGGCGGTCGGGGCCGTCATGGGGGCGGGGGTGCTCATGGGCGCGGGGGCTCCTGCGGGGTCTCGGGCGTCTCGACCTCGGGCGCCTCCGTGGCGGGCGGGTCGAGTGGGCGGGAGCGCCGCAGGAAGCCGCGGGCGCTCAGGAAGTCGTCCAGGAAGGGCCGATGGTCCGCGCAGGCCAGCCAGGTCTTCACCCGGTCCGGGGCGTGGACGCGCGGGTTGTTCCACTCCAGGGCCCAGGCGGCCTCCGCGGTGCAGCCGCGACGCGAGCAGACCGGCCGCTCGGGCCCGTCCGCGGCGGCGTGCGGGGATCGGGTGGCGGAGGCACCCGCGGCGGGGTCGAGGCGGCCGGCCGCGAGGGCGCCCAGCAGGTCCACGTCCGGCTCGCCCGGGCCCGCCCCGATCACGCGGCGCCCCGTCCGGGCAGGCCGGGACCGCCGGCGGACGAGGACCCTCGGCCCAGCGCCCGGGGCGCACGGTCGCGCGGGTCGTCCACGAGGTCGCCGGTGAGCACGACCGGCTCGGGCGCCGCCGTGTCGTCGGGGCGGGGGGCCAGGGCCGGTCCCTGGGTGGGCACGGCGCGCAGGGTGCCGGCCTGCTGCGGGCCGGTGTTGTTCACGCGCACGACGGCGACGTAGGGCAGCACGACCGCGCCGAGGATGAACCCGAGCTGCCACCAGCCGTGGGTGAAGAGCGCGGCGACGAAGCAGGCGGTGCGGAGCAGCATCTGGACCAGGTAGACCTTCATGCGCGCCTCCCGGTCCGCGCTGCGGCCGGCGGCGGCGGTGGTGACCCCCTGGACCTCCGGTGTCGTCCCGCGCCCGGCGCGGGCGGGACGGCCGGCTCGGGAGCTGGCGGCGGAGCTGGTCATGGCGCATCCTCCTGGCACGTCGCGCCCTGCGGAGGGCCCCCGCGCGGCCGCGGACGTAGAGTGGTGGTTCACATGCCGGCGCGCCCGCCCTCGGCGGCGTCCCGCAGGACGGCGTCGACGGCGCCGCGCCGGTGCTCCAGTCTAGTCCCGTCCCGTCCGGAAGGTGTTCCCATGGCCGATCAGACCACCACGCCCGCAGCGGACGCACAGGCCGCCGGCCGCAGCGTCCTCGTCACGGGGGGCAATCGCGGCATCGGCCTGGCCATCGCCCGGGCGTTCGCCGCGAACGGCGACCGGGTGGCCATCACCTCCCGCTCGGGGGAGGGGCCGGAGGGGGTCCGCGCGGTCCGGGCCGACGTGACGGACGCGGCCTCCGTGGACGCGGCCTTCCGCGAGGTCGAGGAGGCCCACGGCCCGGTCGAGGTGCTCGTGGCCAACGCCGGCATCACCCACGACCAGCTGCTGCTGCGCATGTCCGAGGACGACTTCACCTCGGTGATCGACACGAACCTCACCGGCGCCTTCCGCGTGGTGCAGCGCGCCACCAAGGGCATGATGCGCCTGAAGCGCGGACGCATCGTCCTGGTTTCCTCCGTGGTGGGCCTGCTCGGCTCGCCCGGCCAGGTCAACTACGCCGCCTCCAAGTCCGGCCTCGTCGGGATGGCCCGCTCGATCACGCGCGAGCTCGGCGCGCGCGGCGTGACCGCGAACGTCGTGGCCCCCGGCTACATCGACACCGAGATGACGCAGTCCCTCGACGACGAGCTCAAGGCCCAGTACAAGACGTCCATCCCGGCCGGCCGCTTCGCCGCCCCGGAGGAGGTGGCCGGCGTCGTGCGCTGGCTGGCCTCGGACGAGGCCGCGTACATCTCCGGGGCCGTGATCCCCGTGGACGGCGGCCTGGGCATGGGCCACTGACGACCACCGACCGCTGAGCAGACAGGAAGCACAGAACATGACCGAGCAGGACCTGGCCGGACGCGGCGTCGTCGTCACCGGCTCCTCCCGCGGCATCGGAGCCGCCACCGCCGAGCTGCTGGCCGCCCGCGGCGCGGGCGTCGTGGTGAACTACCGCCAGAAGGCGCCGCGCGCGAACAAGGTGGTGCAGAGGATCGAGGACGCCGGCGGCCGCGCCGTGGCCGTGGGCGGCGACGTGACCGTCGCCGAGGACCGGGCCGCGCTGCTGGACGCCGCCGTGGAGCACTTCGGCTCGCTCGACGTGCTCGTGCTCAACGCCTCGGGCGGCATGGAGTCCCAGTTCGGCGAGGACTACGCCCTGAAGCTCAACCGTGACGCCCAGGCCGCGCTGGCCGACGCCGCGCTCGAGCGCATGGGCGCCGGCGGGCAGATCGTGTTCGTGACCTCCCACCAGGCGCACTTCATCGACGAGGTCGCCACGATGGACTCCTACGAGCCCGTGGCCCGCTCCAAGCGCGCCGGCGAGGACGCCCTGCGCGAGCGCATCCCCGCCTTCACCGAGAAGGGCGTGGGCTTCGTGGTGGTCTCCGGCGACATGATCGAGGGCACCATCACCGCCACCCTGCTCGACCGCGCCGAGCCCGGTGCCATCGAGGCCCGTCGCGAGGCCGCCGGCAAGCTCTACTCCGTGGAGGAGTTCGCCGCCGAGATCGCCTCCCTCGTGGGCCGCCAGGACCTCGAGGTCGGCCACACCGAGCTCGTGGGCGGCGCCGAGGACTTCCTCGGGCAGGACTGAACCGCAGCACACCCCTGACGACGAGGGCCGGATCCGCGGGATCCGGCCCTCGTGACCTCCGGGAGCGGGCGCCTCAGAGACCGAGGAGCCACCGCAGGGGGCTGAAGGAGGGCACGTCGACGACGACGTCCGCGTGCTCCCGGAGGATCGGCTTCGCGCACAGGGCCACGCCGCAGCCGGCCGCCTCGAGCAGACCGATGTCGTTGGCGCCGTCGCCCACGCCGACGGCCTGCTCGGGGGTGAGCCCCGCGTCCTCGGCCCAGGCGCGCAGCATGGCGGCCTTCGCCGCGCGGTCCACGACGTCGCCGAGCACCTTCCCCGTCAGGTGCCCGTCCCGCACCTCGAGCTCGTTGGCGCAGTAGGCGTGCACGCCCCATGCCTCGGCCAGCGGGGCGAGCACCTGGGTGAAGCCGCCGGAGACCGCGCACACCCGGCCGCCGGCCGCGGTGACGGCCTCGATCAGCGCGAGGGCTCCGTCGGTGGGCCGGATGGCCCGCACCACGTCCGCCACGACGCCCACGGGCAGCCCCGCGAGCGCCTCGACGCGCGCGTGCAGCGAGGCGGCGAAGTCGAGCTCACCGCGCATCGCCCGCTCCGTCACCTCGGCGACCTCGGCCTCGCGGCCGGCATGGGCGGCGAGCAGCTCGATGACCTCCTGCCGGATCAGCGTGGAGTCCACGTCCGTCACCACGAGGGGCGCCGGTGCGGCGGCGACCGTCGCCGGCAGCGTGAGCACGTCCCACCCGGAGCCCGGCTCCGGGGCCGCCGCCCACTCGTCCGCGGCGAAGCGCCAGCCCAGCAGGCCGTCGTCGGTGAGCCGCTCGGCGTCGTCGGGCACGCCGGCCGGGGGCGCGTCCGTGACGAGGAGGGCGGGGTCGGCGGTGACGACGAGGCGGCGCAGGGTGCTCATGCGCGGCATCCTAGGCGGGGGTGCGGGCGCGGCCGGGCGTGCGTCGCATCGGCGACGCGCCGGCCGGCCGGACTAGGCTGGCCCCCATGACCACCCCCGCGCCTCCCGACGACTGGTTCCTCCCGGATGAGGACGCCGTGCTGCAGATGCGCCGCGTGCGCGTGCGCCGCGGCACCACCGACATCCTCGGCCCCCTGGACTGGACGGTCCGCGCGGGGCAGCGGTGGATCGTGATGGGCCCGAACGGCGCCGGCAAGTCCACGCTGCTCCAGCTGGCCGCGGCCCGCCTGCACCCGACCGCCGGCGACGTCGGCGTGCTGGACGAGGTGCTCGGCGCCGTCGACGTGTTCGAGCTGCGCCCGCGCATCGGCCTGTCCTCCGCCCAGCTCGCCGCCCAGGTGCCCGCGAACGAGACCGTGCAGGACGCCGTCGTCACCGCCGCCTACGGGATCACCGGCACGTGGCGCGAGCGGTACGAGACGGAGGATCGCGCCCGCGCGCTCGGCCTCGTGGCGACCTGGGGGCTCTCCCGCCTCGCGCACCGCGCGTTCGGCACCCTCTCCGACGGTGAGCGCAAGCGCGTGCTCATCGCCCGTGCCCTGATGACCGACCCCGAGCTGCTCCTGCTGGACGAGCCCGCCGCGGGCCTGGACCTCGCCGGGCGGGAGGACCTCGTGCGCCAGCTGACGGCGCTCGCCACGGACGAGGACGCGCCCGCGCTGGTCCTCGTCACGCACCACCTCGAGGAGGTGCCCCCGGGCTTCACGCATGCCCTGCTGCTGCGGGACGGCGGCGTCGTGGCGGCCGGGCCCATCGAGTCGACGCTCACCGAGGAGCACCTCTCCGCGGCGTTCGGCACGGACCTGAAGGTGACCCGCACCGGCGGTCGGTACACCGCCGTGGCCCGGTGACGGGGCTGCTGACCGTGCAGCTGCTGGGCATGGACCTGTGGCAGGTCCTGCTCGTGCTGCTCGCGGGGTTCTGGGCCGGCACGATCAACTCGGTGATCGGCTCGGGCACGCTCGTCACCTTTCCGACGCTTGTGGCGGTCGGCTTCCCGCCCGTGACGGCCCAGGTCTCCAACGCGATGGGCCTGGTGGCCTCGGGCTTCTCCGGCACGTACGGGTACCGCCGCGAGCTGGCCCAGTCCCGGGCGCTCCTGCCGAAGCTGACCGTCGCGTCCCTGCTCGGCGGGGTCATCGGCGCCGCCCTGCTCACCACGCTGCCCCCGGCCGTGTTCGGCTACGTCGCGCCGGTGCTGCTCGTGGTGGCCCTGACGGTCGTCGTGCTGCAGCCGCGCATCCAGCGGTGGGTCCGGCGTCGGGCGGAGGACCAGGGACCGACCCCCGGCGCGGACTCTCCTGTGCCGGTGGGCCCCGTGACCCCGACGCTGTGGACGCTCGTGTTCCTGACCGGCATCTACGGCGGCTACTTCGTGGCCGCCCAGGGCGTCATGCTCATGGCGATCTTCGGTGTGCTGCTGGTGGGCGGCACCCTCGTGCACGCCAACGCGGTGAAGACGTGGCTGTCGCTGGTGGTCAACCTCACCGCCGCCGCGTTCTACCTGGTCTTCGCCTTCGACCGCATCGACTGGCGGGCCGTCCTGTTGATCGCGCTCTCCTCGCTCGTGGGCGGGCTCGTGGGCGCGCGGATCGGGCGGCGCATCTCGCCGACGGCGCTGCGCGTCACCATCGTGATCGTGGGCCTGGCGGGGCTGGTGGTCATGGTGATGCGGCAGGTCTCGGGTGGGTGAGGGCGGGGCTCGCGAGGTGCGCCTGGAGCGGATCGAGGACCTCGCCGACCCCCGCCTGGCCCCCTACACGACCATGACGGACGCGGCCCTGCGCCGTCGCGTCGACGCGGAGCACGGCGTCTTCCTCGCCGAGTCCTCCCAGGTGGTCCGCCGCGCGCTGGACGCCGGACACACCCCGCGCTCCTTCCTGCTGGGGGACCGCTACCGCGGTTCCTTCGCGGACGTGCTCGCCGCCCATCCGGACGTCCCGGTCTTCACCGGACCCGACGATGTGCTCGAGGCCCTCACCGGGTTCCACCTGCACCGCGGCGCCCTGGCCGCGATGGACCGCCCCGCGCCCCGGCCGCTCGCCGACGTCCTCGCGGGCGCGCGACGCGTGCTCATCGCCGAGGACCTCGTGGACCACACGAACCTGGGCGCCGTGGTGCGCTCCGCCGTCGCCCTCGGCTGGGACGCGCTGCTGCTCACCCCGCAGGCCGCCGACCCGCTGTACCGGCGCGCCATCCGCGTCTCGATGGGCACGGTGTTCCGCCTGCCGTGGGCGCGCCTGCCCGGTCCGGTCGCCGAGTCGCTGCCCGCGCTGCGGGCGGCCGGGTTCGCGGTGGCCGCCCTCGAGGTGACGGAGCGGGCCGTGGGCCTGGACTCCGCTCGGATCGAGCCGCTGCGGACCGCCGAGCGTCTGGCCCTCGTCCTCGGCCAGGAGGGGCCGGGGGTCCGGCCCGAGACCCTCGCCCAGACCGACGCCGACGTCGTCATCCCCATGCCCGCCGGCGTCGACTCGCTGAACGTGGCCGCGGCCGCGGCGGTCGCGCTGTGGGAGCTGCGCGCGCGCTGACCGGCCCGGGTGCGGTAGAGTGGGCGGCTGGCCCGCCCTCCGGCGGACCCCCTGACCACACCTCTCGCGCCCCTGGTCCCAATCAGGCGGCTGAAACGAAGGATGCACCATGAAGTCTGAGATCCACCCGGATTACCGCTACGTCATCTTCAACGACCTCGCCTCCGGTGAGAAGATCCTCACCCGCACCACCGCGAACTCCGACAAGACCGCGGAGTGGACCGATGGCAACACCTACCCGGTGATCGACGTCGAGATCTCGGCCGCCTCGCACCCGTTCTACACGGGCAAGCAGCGCATCATGGACACCGCCGGCCGCGTCGAGCGCTTCAACGCCCGCTTCAAGGGCTTCGGCGGCAAGAAGTGACCGCGGCGGCCTGAGCCGCACGCCCACCACGACGACGGGCCCCGCGCCCCCGGAGCGATCCGGGCGGTGTGGGGCCCGTCGCGTCGCCCGTAGGCTGACGGGCATGAGGACTCTCCACGGTGAATACAAGGTGATCGGCGGCAAGCTGGTCGCGGCGGACCTGAGCCTCGCGGACGGCCGGATCGCGACCGCGAGCATCAACGGCGACTTCTTCCTCGAGCCGGACGAGGCGCTCGAGGACCTCAACGCGGCGGTGGCCGGGCTGTCCGCGGACGCCGAGCACCGGGTCATCCGGGAGGCCGTCGAGCGGGGGCTGCGCTCCGAGGCCGAGCTGTTCGGCGTGGACGCCTTCGCGGTGGCCTCGGCCGTGCGTCGAGCCCTCGGCAAGGCGACCACGTGGGAGGACCACGAGTGGGAGGTCATCGCGCCGGAGCCGATGCCGATCGCGCTCACCGTGGCCCTGGACGAGGTGCTCACCCGGCAGGTGGCCGAGGGACGTCGCAAGCCGACCATGCGCCTGTGGCAGTGGAACGAGCCGGCCGTGGTGATCGGCGCCTTCCAGTCGCTCGCCAACGAGGTGGACCCCGAGGGGGCGCGGCGGCACGGCATCAACGTGGTGCGGCGGATCTCCGGCGGCGGCGCGATGTTCATGGAGGCGGACAACTGCGTCACGTACTCGATGCACGTGCCGTCGTCGCTGGTCGACGGGCTGGAGACGGCGGAGACCTACCCGTTCCTGGACGAGTGGACCATGGACGCGCTCTCCCGACTCGGCGTGCACGCGTTCTACCAGCCGCTCAACGACATCGCCACGGACCAGGGGAAGATCGGCGGCGCCGCGCAGAAGCGGGTGGGCGCGGCCGGGCTGCTGCACCACGTGACGATGAGCTACGACATCGACGCGGACAAGATGCTCGAGGTGCTGCGCATCGGCCGGGAGAAGCTGCGCGGCAAGGGTGTGGCCTCGGCGAAGAAGCGGGTGGATCCGCTCCGCCGCCAGACCGGCGTCTCCCGCGCCGAGATCTGGGAGACCATGATGACCACCTTCGAGGAGCGCTACGGCGCGCGTCGCGTCGAGCTGGACGAGGCCACCCGCGAGGAGGCCGAGCAGCTGGCCCGCACCAAGTTCACGACCCCCGAGTGGACCGCGCGGGTGCCCTGAGCCGCCTGACGGCGTCCCGGCA